>JALNZZ010000179.1 GCA_023229065.1 Porticoccaceae bacterium | reverse complement strand
CGGATGCGAGGTGCGCACCTTCAATCCATCCGGCCTGCTCCTGCCGGACGATGCGGATGCCGAGCACCCGAAGGTGCAGGAGCTGCGCGAGCTTACCCAGTGGTCGGAGGGGATGATGTGGGTCAGTCCAGAACGCCACGGAGCCATGACCGGCATCATGAAAACGCAGATTGACTGGATTCCGCTGGCATTGGGCGGCGTGAGGCCAACCCAGGGCAAAACGCTGGCAGTGATGGAGGTCTCGGGCGGGAGTCAGAGTTTCAATGCGGTTAATCAAATGCGCATCCTCGGACGCTGGATGCGGATGATCACCATCCCGAATCAATCTTCAGTACCCAAGGCTTTTACCGAGTTCGATGATGAAGGCCGGATGAAGCCATCACCACTGTATTTGCGCATCGTGGATGTCTGTGAAGAACTGGTGAAGTTCACCTGGCTCACAAGGGGCCGATCCAGCTATCTCACCGATCGTTATTCTGAGCGCGTGGAAACTGCTGAAGCCGTATCCCGGCGCGTCAATCAAGGCAGTCTCTGAATCACAGGACGTTTCATGTTGGCACTTGCTATTTTTACGATCACTCTGGTGCTGGTGATCTGGCAACCCAAAGGGTTGGGTATCGGCTGGAGTGCCCTCGGCGGTGCGCTGGTTGCGCTGGTGATGGGCGTCGTCCAGTGGACGGATGTCGAAGTGGTATGGGATATCGTCTGGGACGCGACCTTCACCTTCGTCGCATTGATCATCATTTCACTGATACTGGACGCTGCCGGTTTCTTTGCCTGGGCCGCACTGCACGTAGCCCGCTGGGGTAATGGTAGAGGGCACCTGCTGTTCCCCATGATCGTGGTGCTGGGGGCAGTCATCGCCGCTTTTTTTGCCAACGATGGTGCAGCTCTGCTGCTGACGCCCATCGTGATAGCCATTCTGCTGCGGTTGAATTTCTCGCCGCCCGCCGCCTTTGCTTTTATCATCGCCACCGGCTTTGTCGCTGATACCACCAGCCTGCCATTGGTGATCTCCAATCTGGTGAATATCGTCAGCGCCAACTATTTCGATATCGGCTTTGACCGTTACGCAGCCGTCATGGTGCCGGTCAATCTGGTTTCGCTAGCCGCTACATTGATCGTACTCTGGCTGGTTTTTGGACGGCAGATACCCAAGCAGTATTCAGTCACGGTGCTTGATCCGCCCCATTCGGCCATCAAGGATCTACTGGTATTTCGTGCCGCCTTCCCGATCCTGCTGGTGTTGCTCATTGCCTATTTCGTCACTGCACCTCTTGGGGTACCCATTTCCCTGGTGACCGGCACCGCAGCGCTCCTGCTGATGGCAGTTGCGGGTCGATGGTGGAGGCAAGGTAACGGGGCAGTGGTTTCGGTAAGCAATGCTTTGCGTCAGGCTCCCTGGCAAATCGTACTGTTCTCGATCGGTATGTATCTGGTGGTGTATGGCCTGGGTAACGCGGGCCTCACCAACTTGGGGGCAACGGCGCTCCAGTGGTTGGCACAACAAGGTAACTTCGTTGCCACAGTGGGCACCGGTTTCCTGTCGGCCATTGTGGCATCCGTCATGAACAATATGCCGTCCACCCTGGTAGGTGCACTGGCCATTGACCAGGCGCAGGTCCCGGCAACCACCCAGGAGCTGATGATCTACGCCAACATCATAGGCAATGATCTGGGCCCGAAATTCACCCCCATTGGCAGTCTGGCGACCCTGCTGTGGCTGCATGTTCTGGCCGATAAGGGTTACCGGATCAGCTGGGGGCAATATATGAAGATTGGCTTGCTGATTACCCCGCCGGTGCTGTTGGCCACCCTCGCGGCACTCGCATGGTGGTTACCAGCACATTCCGCTCTGTAGGGTAGTTATTGAACCGCAGCAGATTGAGCCAGTGGACAGCTATGTTTACAGACTGGGCGCGCCTTCATATTGCCTGACCTAGCTGCGCATTGTCCGCCAGCAGGATGCCTACCTTGCCGATCTTCTCGGCCCACCAGCGCAGGTGGGAAAGGCGGTTCTTGATGGTGCCGGACGACAAGCCTTCCGTTTGCCAGCAATCCAGTAGCGCCTGGACATGCTTGCCCTTGAGCGATGAGGCCTCCGAAGTGACATGGATGAGAAAAGCAGCGGCAGTTCTGGGCGTTGCGCACAGGCGCAGCAGACTTTCGGCTGGGTGCAGATGCGCTCTTCCCCTGCACCCTTTTCGGCGAGAACGGAGTTCCAAGAGGCAGCGCCTCTTGGTCAAGGCCGAAGGCCGCGAAGACAAAGCCCGCCACCCTGGCATCACTATCAGGACTGATCTATGACCCCGATACCCTTTGGGGGGTACAGCTGGAGGTGTTTCCAGCGACTCCCGCGAAGGCCGTGGCGCGATTTCCCCGCGGAACCTAGTGTTCACAGGCCTTTGCCGACTGATCGACGTTTAAATGTGTGATCAACGTCGTAGCGAAGTGACGAAGCAGTCCGAACGAATCAGGGAGAGCCTGTGCTGGCGGATTAAGGGGTCGGATTTTTCAGGTAGGCGATAAGTGCTTCGCGGTGCTCCGCCCGGGGAAGGCCGAAAAAGGGCATGCACATATCGGGAAGCATCTCTTGCGGCTTTCTCAGCCACTCCTCCAGGGTTGCCTCGTCCCAGTGGAAGGATTGGTTGATCAGTGCTTCTTCCGTGTACTCATAGTCTTCCAGGCTCCCCGCCAGACGCCCCACGATATTTTCGAGATGGGGGCCGAGGTTGGACGGCCCATCGGCAGACAGCGCATGGCAGGCGGAACAGCGGATATAGTGGCGCTTGCCAGCTTCGGCGAGAGCCTGTTCCGCCACGGCGGGCGACGTCAGCAGGCTTGCTGCAAGTGCGGTCGATGCCGAGATGACAGTAAACGCCAGGCGGGCGCGTATCTTAAGCATGGTGTGTCTCCAGCTGGCAAAAGCCACTGACCTGCGCAGCAGATCAGTGGCTGAGTTTCGGTCACGGCCGGGATGGCCCCGGCGGGTTGTCGATATTGTACCAGCCAACAGCTGGGGTGCCCGCGCGCTGTCCGAAGAGGTCGTGCTATAATCGCCGCCCCCTCGATCTGATCAATTTATGAACAGTCATGACCGACAAGCCGGTTAAGAAGTTGCACATTGTCACCCATGGGTGTCAGATGAACGAGTATGACTCCGCGCGGATGCGGGACCTGCTGGGAGAGAGCCATCAGCTGGTCACTACAGACGATCCGGCGGAGGCCGATGTCTTGCTGCTCAATACCTGCTCGATTCGGGAAAAGGCGCAGGAAAAGGTATTCCATCAGCTGGGCCGCTGGAAAAGCCTCAAGGCAAGGAACCCGGACCTGCTGATCGGTGTGGGCGGCTGTGTCGCCAGCCAGGAAGGCGAGGCCATCGCCAAGCGGGCCCCCTATGTGGACCTGGTGTTCGGCCCTCAGACCTTGCACCGGCTACCGGAAATGATTGTCGAGCGCCGCCAGAGCGACGGTACCACTATCGTCGATGTCAGTTTTCCGGAAATCGAGAAGTTCGACCGCCTGCCGCAGCCAGAAGCGGACGGGGTGTCTGCGTTTGTATCGATTATGGAAGGTTGCTCGAAGTACTGCTCCTTCTGTGTGGTCCCTTATACCCGCGGCGAGGAAGTGAGTCGCCCGGTGGTAGATGTGTTGACGGAAATCGCTCACCTGGCTGCCCAGGGTGTAAAAGAGGTGAACCTGCTGGGCCAGAACGTCAATGCTTTTCGCGGCGAGATGCCGGACGGACGTATCTGTGACTTTGCTGAGTTGTTGCCGTTAGTGGCCGAGATCGAGGGTATCGAGCGCATCCGCTATACCACCTCCCACCCGGTGGAGTTTTC
>JALNZZ010000016.1 GCA_023229065.1 Porticoccaceae bacterium | reverse complement strand
AATGAGTGTTGGAATCGTCGGCCGCAAGTGCGGCATGACACGTGTCTTCACTGAAGACGGTGTCTCCATCCCGGTGACTGTGATTGAGGTTGATCCCAATCGCATCACTCAGGTCAAAAGCGATGAAGCGGACGGCTATGCCGCCGTGCAGGTCACTACTGGTGCCCGTCGCGCCTCCCGTGTAACCAAGCCCCTCGCAGGTCACTATGCCAAGGCTGGCGTTGAAGCTGGTCGTGGTCTTTGGGAATTCCGTCTCGATGGCTCGGATGAGCAGTTCGAGGTGGGTTCTACCATCGGTGTCGATCGTTTTTCAGCCGGCCAAGTGGTTGATGTCACAGGTGTCTCCAAGGGCAAGGGCTTTCAGGGCGTCATCAAGCGCTGGAACTTCAGCATGCAGGATGCCACCCACGGTAACTCTCTGTCGCACCGCGCTCCTGGTTCCATTGGTCAGAACCAGTCTCCCGGTCGTGTTTTCAAGGGCAAGAAGATGGCCGGACATATGGGTGCTGAGCGGGTAACCGTGCAGAATCTCGAAGTTGTGCGGGTCGATGCCGAACGCAACCTTCTGTTGATCAAGGGCGCCGTGCCCGGGGCCCCGGGCGGTGATGTGATAGTCAGCCCGGCAGTCAAGGCTTAAGGGGATCACCTATGGAGCTTACTATTTCCAATGGTCAAGGCGCGGCGGGAACGATCAGCGTTTCCGACGAGGCTTTTGGCAAAGATTTTAATCAGGATCTGGTTCATCAGGCGGTAGTGGCCTATATGGCCGCTGGTCGTCAGGGCAGTCGCGCCCAGAAAGATCGGTCCGAAGTGTCTGGTGGTGGCAAGAAGCCCTGGCGCCAAAAGGGTAGCGGTCGCGCACGTGCCGGTAGTATCCGCAGTCCACTGTGGCGGACCGGTGGTGTGACCTTTGCTGCCCGTCCCCAGGATCACTCTCAGAAGATCAACAAAAAGATGTATCGCGCTGCAATGCGCTCCATCTTTTCCGAGCTGGCTCGTCAGGAGCGTCTGGTAGTGGTTGAGGACTTTGCCCTGGAAGAGCCCAAAACCAAGGCGCTGGTAGCCAAGCTGGACCAGTACGGTTTGGACAATGTCCTGATTGTCACCGAGGAAGTAGATCGCAACCTCTACCTTTCCTCCCGCAATCTCCACAAAGTGGATGTGCGCGACGTGCTGGGCGTCGACCCGGTCAGCCTCATCGGTTTTGAAAAGGTGCTGGTGACCGTTCCCGCCCTCAAGAAAGTAGAGGAAATGCTGGCATGAACAAAGAACGCATCTTCAAAGTGCTGATGGCGCCTGTTGTGTCCGAGAAGGCGAGTATCGTTGCCGATCAAAGCAACCAGGTCGTGTTCAAGGTTGCCCGTGACGCCAACAAGCGCGAAGTAAAGGCAGCCGTTCAGCAGCTGTTTGGAGTCCAGGTCGAAGACGTTCGTGTGGTCAATGTCAAGGGTAAGGTCAAGCGTACCCGCTATGGCATCGGTCGCCAGTCCGACTGGAAAAAAGCTTATGTACGCCTGGCGCAGGGTCAAGAAATTGACTTTGCCTCAGCTGAATAAGGGGTTGGTGACATGTCCGTAGTCAAGAGAAAGCCAACATCACCGGGACGTCGCTTTGTTGTCAGCGTTGTCACCCCGGATCTTCACAAGGGTGCGCCCTATGCGCCGCTGCTTGAGAAGAAGAGCAGGTCTGGTGGCCGCAACAATGCCGGTCGTATCACTACCCGTCATGTGGGTGGTGGGCACAAGCAGCATTATCGGATCATCGACTTTAAGCGTAACAAAGACGGCGTTGTCGGCCAGGTTGAGCGCATCGAGTACGATCCCAACCGCTCTGCCAATATCGCTCTGGTGTGCTACAGAGATGGTGAGCGTCGCTACATCATTGCGCCCAAGGGGCTCAAGGCTGGCGATCAAGTGCAGTCAGGTCAGGCCGCACCTATCAAGGTTGGCAACACTCTGCCGATCCGCAATATCCCGGTGGGTAGTGTGATCCACTGTGTTGAAATGAAGCCTGGCAAAGGTGCACAACTTGCTCGTAGCGCCGGAACTTCTGTACAGCTGGTGGCCCGCGAAGGTCAATATGCAACTTTGCGTCTGCGCTCCGGCGAGATGCGCAAAGTGCCTACGGATTGCCGCGCCACAATCGGCGAGGTGTCCAACAGTGAACACAGCCTGCGCTCGCTGGGTAAAGCCGGTGCCAGCCGCTGGCGCGGTGTGCGCCCCACCGTTCGCGGTGTTGCTATGAACCCGGTCGATCACCCCCACGGTGGTGGTGAGGGCAGAACATCCGGTGGTCGTCACCCAGTGACGCCTTGGGGTGTGCCCACCAAGGGTTACAAGACGCGCAAGAACAAGCGCACCAGTAACATGATCGTTCGTCACCGCAACAAGTGATGACCGGCGGCAACGAATAGCCAGGAAGAGGAAACCAAAGTGCCACGCTCCCTGAAAAAAGGTCCATTTATCGATCTGCACCTCCTCAAGAAAGTTGAGACGGCGGCAGAGCAAGGCGACAAGAGGCCGATCAAAACTTGGTCTCGCCGTTCGATGATCTTGCCGGAAATGGTGGGTCTGACGATTGCTGTCCACAACGGTCGCCAACACGTCCCCGTCCATGTCAACGAAGAGATGGTCGGTCACAAACTGGGCGAATTCGCCGCCACCCGCACCTATCGCGGGCACGTGGCGGACAAGAAGGCCAAGCGCTAGTCGCGGGTTTGAGTAGAGGAATATACGGTGGAAGTAGCAGCTAAATTACGCGGAGCGCGGATTTCAGCACAGAAAGCCCGCCTGGTCGCTGATCAGGTACGTGGCAAGGGTGTTGAAGAGGCCCTGGATATCCTGGCCTTCAGTCCCAAAAAAGCCGCCACGCTGGTAAAGAAAGTACTGGAGTCTGCCATCGCCAACGCCGAGCACAACGAAGGCGCTGACGTTGACGAGCTCAAGGTATCAAGCATTTTTGTTGACGAGGGCATGACGCTGAAACGCATCAAGCCCCGTGCCAAGGGCAGGGCGGATCGCATCTTCAAGCGCACCTGTCACATAACTGTGAAAGTTGCCGACTAGGTACTAGGCATTTAGGAGACCATTGCATGGGTCAGAAAGTAAACCCGACCGGGATTCGCCTCGGAATCGTTAAGAAGCACCGCTCTGTCTGGTATGCCAGTCCGGGCGACTATGCGGACAAGCTCAATGCCGATCTGAAGGTGCGCGACTTCATTCAGAAGCAGCTCGCCCACGCCTCGGTGAGCAAAATCGAGATCGAGCGTCCGGCGGAGTCTGCGCGCATCACCATTCACACTGCCCGTCCCGGGGTGGTGATTGGCAAGAAAGGTGAGGATGTTGACAAGCTGCGTCTCGCAGTCAGTGCTGAAATGGGTGTGCCCGTTCACATCAATATCGAGGAGGTGCGCAAGCCCGATCTCGATGCAGTACTGGTCGCGCAGAATATCGCCCAGCAACTGGAGCGTCGCGTGATGTTCCGTCGTGCCATGAAGCGCGCGGTACAGAATACGATGCGCCAGGGCGCGGAAGGTATCAAGATCCAGGTAAGTGGTCGTCTCGGCGGTGCCGAGATTGCGCGCACCGAGTGGTACCGCGAAGGCCGTGTGCCGTTGCATACCCTGCGTGCTGACATTGATTACGCTACTGCTGAAGCCGCAACGACTTACGGCATCATTGGCGTAAAAGTTTGGATTTTCAAGGGTGAAGTTCTGGGCGGTCAGGAAGCCGATCAGACCAAAGCCAAGAAATGATTTTGGAATAAGGGTCGATCGAGATGCTGCAACCAAAACGTACGAAATTCCGCAAGCAAATGAAAGGCCGCAACCGCGGTCTGGCTCAGCGCGGCAGCAAAGTGAGCTTCGGCGAGTTTGGCCTGAAGGCCACTGATCGCGGCCGTCTCACTGCCCGTCAAATCGAAGCTGCTCGCCGTGCTATGACCCGCCATATCAAGCGGGGCGGAAAAATTTGGATTCGGGTATTCCCCGACAAGCCCATTACTGAGAAGCCTCTCGAAGTGCGTCAAGGTAAGGGTAAAGGTAACGTGTCCTACTGGGTGGCTCAGATCCAGCCCGGCAAGGTCCTGTATGAAATGGAAGGTGTTTCCGAAGAGATTGCGCGCGAGGCTTTTGCCCTTGCGGCCGCTAAGCTGCCCTTCGCTACCACTTTCGTCAGACGTTCGGTGATGTAATGAAAGCTTCAGAACTTCGCGAAAAAACCGTGGACGAGCTCAAGTCAGCCCTCGCGTCGGAACTGGAATCGCAGTTCAAACTGCGCATGCAGCATGCCACTGGCCAGCTCGGTCAGTCGCACCGGCTCGGCGCGACGCGTGCAAATATTGCACGACTGAAAACCGTGTTGAACGAAAAAGCAGGTGGTTGAAATGGGTGAAAAAACAGCTCGTACTCTGTCAGGCAGAGTCGTCAGTGACAAAATGGACAAGACAGTCACGGTGCTGATTGAGCGCCGCGTCAAGCACCCGGTTTACGGCAAGATCATCAGCCGCTCCAGCAAGATCAAGGCCCACGATGAAACGAATCAGTGTGGCATCGGCGACCTGGTTTCTATCCAGGAGAGCCGTCCTTTGTCCAAGACCAAAGCTTGGACCCTTGTTGAAGTGATTGAAAAGGCGGCGTCGGTTTAAACACGCCACGCATAACGGTTTCGGAGCGGAACAATGATTCAAACGCAAAGCTATTTAGACGTGGCGGACAACAGTGGCGCTCGCCGTGTCATGTGCATCAAGGTGCTGGGTGGCTCGCACCGCCGCTATGCGGCTGTCGGCGACATCATCAAGGTGTCCGTGAAGGAAGCGATTCCCCGCGGCAAGGTCAAGAAAGGCCAGGTGATGAACGCGGTTGTGGTGCGCACCAAGAAGGGCGTTCGTCGCCAGGACGGCAGTCTCATCAAGTTTGATGACAATGCTGCGGTGCTGCTCAACAACAACCTGGCGCCCATCGGTACGCGCATTTTCGGGCCCGTGACCCGCGAGCTGCGTGGCGAAAAATTCATGAAGATTATTTCTCTGGCTCCAGAAGTACTGTAAGCCCGGAGGAGGTAGGTAGAAGATGGGTATGAAGAAAATCAAGCGCAACGACGAAGTGATCGTCATTGCGGGTAAGGACAAGGGCAAGCGCGGCAAGGTTCTGCGGGTTCTCGATGATGGCCGCTTGTTGGTTTCCGGCGTACAGATCATGAAGAAGCACCAGAAGCCCAATCCGCAGCTCGGTGTTCCCGGTGGGATCATTGAAAAAGAAGCCCCGATCGCCTACTCCAACGTGGCTCTCTACAATCCGGAGACCAAGAAGGCTGACCGCGCCGGGTTCAAGGTTCTTGACGATGGCACCAAGGTCAGGGTTTTCAAGTCCAACGGCGCTGTCGTTGGCGGCTGATTGACAGGTATAGAGAAATGGCCAAGCTTAAGCAGGTTTACAAAAACGAGATCGCCGCAAAACTGCAGGCTGAACTCGATCTGAAGAATCCTATGGAGGTGCCGCGCATCACCAAGATCACCCTTAATATGGGTGTCGGTGAAGCGATCGCTGACAAGAAGATTCTCGAAAATGCCGTCAACGATTTGACGCTGATCTCTGGCCAAAAGCCGGTTATCACCAAGGCGCGCAAGTCTGTTGCCGGGTTCAAGATTCGCGACGGCTGGCCGATCGGCTGCAAGGTAACCCTGCGCAGCGACCGTATGTACGAATTTTTGGAGCGGCTGATCGATATCGCCATTCCGCGTATTCGCGACTTTCGTGGTATCAGCCCCAAATCTTTTGATGGCCGCGGTAATTTTTCCATGGGCGTCAGTGAGCAGATCATCTTCCCCGAAATCGACTACGACAAGGTGGATAAGCTGCGTGGGTTGGATATCACCATCACCACCACTGCCCGGAACGATGATGAAGGCCGCGCCTTGTTGAGGGCGTTCAACTTTCCTCTGAGAGGTTAAGGTACTAGTTATGGCAAAGACATCTATGATCGAGCGCGAGAACAAGCGCGCCAAGTTGGTCGCCAAGTACGCCGCCAAGCGCGCCGAACTGAAGGCCATCATCAGCAGCCCAAACTCCAGCGATGAAGAGCGTTGGGAGGCCACCATGAAGCTGCAGCAACTGCCGCGTGACGCCAGTCCGTCTCGCCAGCAGCGCCGCTGCCGTATTACCGGCCGCCCGCACGCGGTTTATCGCAAGTTCGGTCTTTGCCGTAACAAGCTGCGTGAAGCGGCAATGCGCGGGGATGTCCCCGGTCTCGTCAAAGCCAGCTGGTAAGTGAAGAGGATTTATTCAAGATGAGTATGCAAGATTCGCTGGCTGATATGCTGACCCGCATCCGCAATGCCCACGCGCGCAATCGCCCGACAGTGGCTATGCCGTCGTCGCGCCTGAAAGTTTCTGTAGCCGAAGTTCTCAAGTCGGAAGGTTACATCGACGACTTTGCTGTTTCCGATGATATCAAGAGCCAGCTGACTATCACTCTGAAGTATTTCGAGGGTAAGCCGGTTATCGAGGAAATTCACCGTGCCAGCCGTCCTGGCCTGCGTTATTACGCTGGCTCCAAGGAGCTGCCAAAGGTGCGTGACGGTCTCGGTGTCGCCATCGTATCGACCAGTCAAGGTGTCATGTCTGACCGCGCAGCACGGGCCGCCGGTATCGGTGGCGAAGTACTCTGTACAGTTTTCTAACTAGTACATTCTAAAGAGATTGCGAGATGTCTAGAATTGCAAAGAATCCTGTCACGCTCCCGGCCGGAGTGGAGCTGAAACAGGATGGTAATGAAATTAGCGTCAAGGGGGCCAAGAGCACCCTGACGATCCAGGCCAATCCCCGAGTGGTGATAAGCCAGGAAGGTAATGTCCTGACTTTTGCACCGGCGGCTGATGACCTGGAATCCAATGCGCAGGCCGGCACTTTGCGTACTATCGTCAACAATATGGTGGTAGGTGTCAGCGAAGGCTTTGAAAGGCGTCTGCAGCTCGTCGGCGTCGGCTATCGTGCCCAGGCCCAGGGCAACAAGCTCAATCTCAACCTCGGCTTCTCGCATCCAGTGGAGTATCAGTTGCCAGCAGGCATCAGCGGCGAAACGCCGAGCCAGACGGAGATTGTTCTCAAAGGTGCCGATAAGCAGGTTCTCGGTCAGGTAGCCGCTGAGATTCGCGCCTTCCGTCCGCCGGAGCCGTACAAGGGCAAGGGTATCCGCTATGCGGATGAACAGGTTCGCCGTAAAGAAGCGAAGAAGAAGTAAGGGGCTGGATGATGAAAGACAAAAAGCAAGCACGTCTGCGTCGCGCCCGTCGCACGCGAATCCAACAGCGCGATCTCGGTGCCGTAAGGCTTTCCGTGCATCGTACGCCGCGCCATATCTATGCACAGGTGATCTCTGCGGAAGGCGACAAGGTGTTGGCTTGCGCCTCCACTTTGGACAAGACACTTCGCGAGGGCAAGACCGGCAATATTGACGCTGCCCGTGCGGTAGGTCAGCTGGTTGCCGAGCGCGCTCGCGCCGCTGGTGTGGAAAAGGTTTCCTTTGACCGCAGTGGCTTTAAGTATCACGGTCGTGTCAAGGCACTTGCCGACGCCGCTCGCGAAGGCGGACTGGAATTCTAAAGGTTGAATCATGGCTAACAATCCAAGAGAAGTAGATCCAAACGAAGGGCTGCAGGAAAAGCTCGTCCAGGTGAACCGCGTCGCCAAGACGGTAAAAGGTGGCCGCATCTTTGCTTTCACTGCACTTACCGTTGTGGGTGATGGCAAGGGCCGCGTCGGTTTCGGTCGTGGCAAGGCTCGTGAAGTGCCCCAGGCCATCCAGAAAGCGATGGAAGCCGCGCGTCGCAACATGATCGATGTCGATCTCAATGGCACCACTATTCAGTATCCGGTCAAGGCCAACCATGGCGCCTCCAAGGTGTTCATGCAGCCGGCTTCCGAGGGTACGGGTGTTATCGCCGGTGGTGCCATGCGCTCTGTGCTGGAGCTGGCGGGTGTCCAGAACGTACTGGCCAAGTGCTACGGCTCCACCAATCCGGTGAACGTGGTCCGCGCTACCTTCAATGCCCTCAAGGGCATCCAGTCTCCCGAGGCCGTTGCAGCCAAGCGTGGCAAGTCGGTTGAAGAGATTCTGGGTTGAAGTCCGGCCCAAGCGACAGGAATCAGGCAATGACGAACGCAAAGAAAATTAAGGTTACCCAGACGCGCAGTGTCAATGGTCGTCTGGCAGCACATAAGGCTTGTGTGGCAGGCCTCGGCTTGCGCCGTATCGGTCACACTGTAGAGGTTGAGGATACCGCGTCCGTGCGCGGCATGATCAATCGCGTCAATTACATGGTTAAGGTAGAGGGAGAGTGATCATGCGTCTCAACACACTGAGTCCCGCCCCTGGCCGGATCAAAGAAGGCAAGCGCCTTGGACGCGGTGTCGGCAGCGGTCTTGGCAAGACTGGCGGACATGGCCACAAGGGTCAGAAGTCCCGCTCCGGGGGCCGTGTACGTCCAGGCTTCGAGGGTGGTCAGATGCCCTTGCAGAAGCGCCTGCCCAAGTTTGGCTTTACCTCGCGTATTGCATTGGTCAGTGCCGAGATCCGTCTCGGTGAACTGAATGCGATCGAAGGTGACGTAGCCGATCTGGCGGCGCTCCGTGCTGCCGGTTTGATTACCACTAATATCCAGCGCGCCAAAGTGTTTCTCTCTGGTGAGCTGACCCGCGCCGTGACCGTTAAGGGTCTGGCAGTGACCAAAGGTGCCAGAGCTGCAATCGAAGCTGCTGGCGGCAAGGTCGAGGAATAACGGATACAGCGAATGGCCAAGACAGGTACTCTGCCAACGGGCGCTGGAAAGGGTTTGGGCGAGCTTTGGGCTCGCCTTCGCTTTTTGCTGCTCGCGATCATTATCTACCGTATTGGTACCCATATCCCGGTACCAGGTATCGATCCTGATCGCCTGGCGCATCTGTTCAACCAGAACCAGGGCACTATCCTTGGCTTGTTCAACATGTTTTCCGGTGGTGCCCTGGAGCGGATGAGTATCCTCGCCCTGGGCATCATGCCGTATATCTCTGCCTCTATTATTATGCAGATGTTGACGGCGGTGACGCCTTCTCTGGAACAGCTGAAAAAAGAGGGTGAAGCGGGGCGACGTAAAATCACTCAATACACTCGCTACGGCACTTTAGTATTGGCACTGGTGCAAGGTGTCGGTATGTCCGTGGGGTTGGCAGGTCAAGGCCTGGCCTATCTGACTGACTTTTCTTTTTATCTGATTTCTGTTGTCTCTCTTGTGACCGGCGCCATGTTCATGATGTGGCTGGGTGAGCAGATCACCGAGAGGGGAATTGGCAACGGGATTTCCATGCTGATTTTCGCCGGTATTGTGGCGGGTCTTCCCAGCGCCGTCGGTCAGGCCTTTGAGTCGGCTCGCCAAGGTGACCTGCACATTCTCGCGGTACTGGTAATTGCTGTTCTGGCGATCGCGATTGTCTATTTTGTAGTCTTTGTCGAGCGTGGCCAGCGTCGCATTACAGTGAATTATGCACAGCGCCAGCAAGGTCGCCGTGCCTATGGTGGCGCCCAGCAGAGCCACTTGCCCCTCAAGGTCAATATGGCGGGCGTCATCCCGGCCATTTTTGCCAGCAGCCTGTTGCTGTTCCCTTCGACTATTGCCACCTGGTTTGGTCAGGGCAGTGATGCGCCGGACTTCCTGCAGGATATTGCCCTGCTATTAGGGCCAGGCCAGCCGCTTCATGTGCTGCTGTTTGCGGTAATGATTATTTTCTTCTGTTTCTTCTATACAGCGCTGATGTTTAACCCGCGGGAGATCGCCGACAACCTTAAAAAGGGTGGTGCTTATCTTCCGGGCATCCGCCCTGGAGAGCAGACTTCCAAGTACATTGACAGCGTGGTCACCAAACTCACTGTAGTGGGCTCCCTGTACATGACCGCCGTCTGCTTGATGCCGCAGTTTCTCAATGTGTACTTCAATGTCCCGTTTTACCTTGGTGGTACATCGTTGTTGATTGCCGTGGTCGTGACCATGGACTTTATGGCGCAGGTGCAATCGCATCTGATGTCTCAGCAGTATGACTCGCTGATGAAGAAGGCGAATCTGAAAGGTTATGGCGGTGGACTCCGCTAGTTCTCGAGGTGATATTCAATGAAAGTTCGTGCATCTGTAAAGAAAATTTGCCGCAACTGCAAGATCATCAAGCGCAAGGGCGCCCTGCGAGTGATCTGCAAAGTTGAGCCCCGCCACAAGCAGCGGCAGGGATAATCGCTTTTGGCGATTGATTTGTGGTGCTTTTAAGGCTATCATCGTCCGCCTTTTTTCACCCCTTGGTGAACCTGCGGCGGCCTGCTAGCCAAGCATGCCAAGAAAGCAGAAACAGTAAACAATTGAGGTAAAACGAATGGCCCGTATTTCCGGCGTCAATATCCCTGATAACAAACATGCGGTGATTTCCCTCACCTATGTTTACGGAATCGGTCGCACCACGGCCAAGCAGATTTGTGCCGCTGCCGGCATTGCCGAAGACACCAAGATTTCTGCCCTCACTGAAGAGCAGCTGGATACCGTCCGTAACGAGGTCGGCAAGCGTCTGGTGGAAGGCGACCTGCGCCGGGAAGTGAACATGAGCGTCAAGCGTCTGATGGACCTGGGTTGCTATCGCGGCCTGCGTCACCGCAGGGGCCTGCCTCTTCGCGGTCAGCGCACCAAGACCAATGCCCGGACCCGCAAGGGCCCCCGCAAGCCTATCAAGCGTTAATCTGATGCCAGCGTGCTGGCAAGTTGAGTGAACCAGGTAATCATATGGCCAAGACCCCCGCAAAAACGGCTCGCAAAAAAGCGAAACGTACTGTTGTTGACGGCATCGCGCATGTCCATGCCTCCTTCAACAACACCATCATCACCATTACAGACCGGCAGGGCAATGCTCTGAGTTGGGCGACTTCTGGTGGCTCCGGTTTCCGTGGCTCGCGCAAGAGCACGCCTTTTGCTGCTCAGGTAGCGGCGGAGAAAGCCGGTGTTGCCGCGCAAGAGTATGGTCTGAAAAACTTGGACGTCCAGGTGAAAGGTCCTGGCCCCGGTCGTGAGTCTGCAGTGCGGGCCCTGAACAACGCCGGCTTCAAGATTACCAATATCACCGACGTGACGCCGATCCCGCACAATGGCTGCCGCCCGTCCAAGAAACGCCGCGTATAACGAGGAACAGAATTCATGGCCAGATATTTAGGTCCTACTTGCAAGCTGTCGCGTCGTGAAGGAACTGACTTGTTCCTCAAGAGCGGCATCCGTCCGCTGGAGTCCAAGTGCCGCGCCGAGAGCGCGCCGGGGCAGCACGGCCAGCGTCGCGGTCGTCTTTCCGACTATGGTGTACAGCTGCGCGAGAAGCAGAAAGTACGGCGCCTTTACGGCGTTCTCGAAAAGCAGTTTCGCAACTACTACAAGAAAGCAGCTCGCAGCAAGGGTGCTACAGGTGAGAACCTGCTCTCTCTGCTGGAGTGCCGCCTGGACAATGTGGTTTACCGCATGGGTTACGGTTCTACCCGCGCTGAAGCGCGTCAGCTGGTGGCGCATGGCTCCATCCAGGTGAATGGGCAGAAAGTAACTATCCCCTCCTACCAGCTGCAAGCGGGTGACGAGGTGAATGTACGGGATAAGGCCAAGAAGCAGCTGCGTATTCAGTCCGCCGTTCAGCTGGCTACTCAGCGCGGCTCCGTCGATTGGGTTGAAGTGGATGCTGGCAAGCTGACAGGCGTCTTCAAGCGCGCTCCAGACAGAAGCGAACTGTCCAGCGACATCAACGAGAACCTTATCGTAGAGCTTTACTCGAAGTAAGTTTGAGTTGAGTACGAGCAACCGGCATTTGTCAGGCTTACCACAGGTATCCGTATGCAGACTTTAGCGACAGAACTTCTTACACCCCGTACCATCGATGTGACCCAGCTGGGCAACAACCGGGCAAAAGTGGTTCTTGAACCTTTGGAAAGGGGTTTCGGCCATACGCTCGGCAATGCGCTGCGCCGTATCCTGCTCTCCTCCATGCCCGGCTACTCCATCGTGGAGGCCGAGATCGAGGGTGTCGAGCATGAGTACAGCACCATTGAAGGCGTGCAGGAAGATGTTATCGACCTGCTGCTGAACCTCAAGGGCGTCGCCATCGTGATGCACGGCAAGGAAGAGACCGAGGTGACCCTGAGTGTCAAAGGTCCGGCTGTTGTTACTGCTGGTGATATTCAGCACGATAGCAGCATCGAGATCCGCAATCCTGAGCACGTCATTGCCACCATTACTGGCAATACCCAGCTCGAGATGCGACTCAAGGTACAGCGTGGTCGCGGCTATCAGCCTGCCGACAGCCGTTTCAGCGACGATGATGAAACTCGCTCCATCGGTCGCCTGCACCTCGACGCCAGCTTCAGCCCGGTGATGCGTGTAGCCTATGTGGTCGACAGTGCCCGGGTAGAGCAGCGTACTGACCTGGACAAGCTGATCCTCGACATCGAGACCAATGGCACCATTGATCCCGAAGAGGCCATTCGTCGTGCTGCTACCATCCTGCAGCAGCAGTTGGCGGTTTTTGTTGATCTGGAAAGCGAACAGCGCAGTGAGCCCGAGAAGAAGGACGATGAAGTCGATCCGATTCTGCTGCGCCCTGTCGATGATCTGGAACTTACCGTGCGCTCTGCCAACTGCCTCAAGGCAGAGAGCATTTACTATATTGGCGACCTGATCCAGCGCACCGAGGTGGAACTGCTCAAGACGCCAAACCTCGGCAAAAAATCCCTTACCGAGATCAAGGACGTGCTTGCTTCCCGCGGCCTGTCCCTCGGTATGCGGCTTGAGAACTGGCCCCCAGCCAGCCTCCGCAAGGATACGGAAAACGCTTGATGGTCGCCGGTTGGCGGCTGATTAGAAACATTGCTGTGACAGCAACCGTTTAAGGAATTATAGCTATGCGTCATCGATACAGTGGTCGCAAACTGAACAAAACCAGTGCACACCGCCGCGCCATGTTCCGTAACATGACCGCTTCTTTGGTGGAGCACGAAGTTATCAAGACAACCCTGCCTAAGGCTAAGGAGCTGCGCACTTTTGCTGAGCCCCTGATTACCCTGGCCAAGGCAGATAGCGTGGCCAATCGCCGTTTGGCGTTTGACCGCCTGCGCAGCAAGCAAGCCGTGGGCAAGCTGTTTACTGAGTTGGGGCCGCGTTATGACCAGCGTCCCGGCGGTTACATCCGCATTCTCAAGTGCGGTTACCGCGCTGGTGATAATGCACCGATGGCTTATGTTGAGCTGGTGGATCGTCCAGCCGCTGGTGACGAGGCCGTTGTTGAGGCTGAGTGATCACCGGTAGCGGAAGCTGCTAGAGAAAAGCCAGGGTTCGCCCTGGCTTTTTTGTTACTCGGGAACTGTCCCGCAGTGCACATGATGAAAGCGAGCGTCGTCGAGACGCATCAGCCGGAGCCTGCCGCCCCACACACAACCAGTATCGAGGGGAAACAGGTGGGGCTGGCGCAGCTGACCATTGAGAGCCGCCCAGTGGCCAAAAATAATATTGTCTGTAGCGGTCTTGCGATGGGTGTGGCTGAACCAGGGAGCGAACCCCTTGGGCGCATTGCTGGGGCCTGCTTTACTCTGAAGTTCGAGTCGTCCATTGCCATCACAAAAGCGCATGCGTGTTAAATAATTCGTAATGATGCGCCACCGTGCAGGGCCTTCCAGTGACCCGTCCCAACGCTCTGGTTGATTGCCGTACATGGTGCCCAGCAACTTCCCGGGCTGTTCGCTGTGCAGAATAGCTTCCACTTCCGCAGCTTTTTTAAGGGCTTTGCGGATAGACCATTGGGGTGGAATACCTGCGTGTACGACGGTGAAACCATGGTCACTGAAGGCCAGAGGCTGATGGCGGAGCCATTCCAGCAGGCTGTCGCGATCTGGGGCGTTGAGAATGTCTGCCAGAGTATCCTTGTGCGAGGGCGAGCGGTGTCCTCTGGCCACCGCCAGCAGGTGCAGGTCGTGATTGCCTAGCACGGTGCGGAAGTTGTCTCCCAGCGATTTACAGAAGCGCAATGTCTCAAGAGACTGCGGGCCGCGATTGACCAGGTCGCCGACCGCCCACAACTGATCGCGTCCGGCTTGAAAGCCACAGCTGTCCAACAACCGCTCCAGGCAGGACAGGCAGCCCTGGATGTCGCCCACGACATAGACAGTCATCAGTTGATGCTACCGGGCACGGCGAGCAAAAAGGGCGGGATGGCGGCGTTAAAAGCTGTACCGTCCAGAGTCACCATACCGTAGGAGCCTTCCATGGTGCCCACCGGGGTTTTTAGCGTGGCGCCGCTGCTGTAATCAAAGCTCTCACCGGGAGCCAAAGTGGGTTGCTGGCCTACCACCCCCTCGCCTTGTACCTCCTGGCGTTTGCCATCGCTGTCCGTAATGATCCAGTGGCGTGTGAGCAGTGTCACTGTCTCCTTGCCCTGATTGTGAATAGTGATGTGGTAGGCAAAGGCGTAGAGGGGTTGTGCAGGGTGAGACTGTTCCTTCAGATAACGGGTCTGCACAGAGATAGAAATAGCAGAGTCAGGCATGTTGGGCATTCAGTTGGTTGCTCAAGTCGACAAACTCGTCCACGGATAGCGTTTCAGGGCGGCGACCGAGGTCAATGTTCAGGTTGTCCAGGGTATAACGGCTGGCGAAGGGCTTGAGATTGTTGCGCAGGGTCTTGCGGCGCTGCTGGAAAGACATGGCCACCAGCTGTTCGAATAGCTTGGGGTTGGCCGCGCTCACAGAGCGGCTGTTTCTGGGGGTAAGGCGGACAATAGCCGACTCCACCTTGGGGGCTGGCGCAAATGACTCGGGTGGCACTAGGAACAGTAAATCGACTCGGCACAGATACTGCACCATGATGCTGAGTCTGCCATAGGTCTTGCTACCCGGAGTTGCGGCCATACGCTCGACCACCTCGCGCTGCAGCATGAAGTGCATATCGTGTATGACCGTCTGGTAATCCAGCAGGTGAAAAATAAGCGGTGTAGAAATATTGTAGGGCAGGTTGCCTACTACCCTGAGAGGGCCAGGGCCGGCAAGCTCGCTGAAGTCGACTTTAAGGGCATCGCTCTCAATGAGCTTGAAGCCCGGCTCGTGAGCGTAGTGGGCGGCGAGCAATTGCACCAAGTCGCGGTCCAGCTCGATCGCGACAAGCGACGGGTTTGCCGCCAGCAACCGACCGGTCAGAGCGCCCTGACCGGGGCCAATTTCTACCAGGTTATCGCCAGGCTTGGGGTTCACTGCAGCGATGATGCGATCGATGATCCCCTCGTCGACCAAGAAATTTTGGCCGAAACGCTTGCGGGCGCGATGGTTGCCCAGCTCGCTCATGGCAGCCCCCTCAGCGTGGTGTGGCGCACTGCGCCATGTGTAAGGCCTGCTCAATGGCGGTGGCCAGGCTGCCAGCATCGCCGCGACCGCTGCCCGCCAGATCGAAGGCAGTGCCGTGATCCACCGAAGTGCGGATAATCGGCAGGCCGAGGGTGATATTGACGGCCGAGCCAAAGCCCTTGTATTTAAGTACCGGCAAGCCCTGGTCGTGATACATGGCCAAGACAGCATCGCAGTGAGCCAGGTGGCGGGGCGTGAACAGGGTGTCGGCAGGCAGGGGGCCGATGGCGTCAATACCCTGCTGGCGACAGGCTTCGAGCGCGGGAATGATGGTGTCTATTTCCTCATGGCCAAGGTGGCCGCCCTCACCTGCGTGGGGATTGAGGCCACAAACCAGCAATCGTGGTGCGTCAATGGCAAAGCGTTGGCGCAGCTCTCGGTGCAGAATCTGCAGAGTCTCTTCCAGTCCGCTGCGGGTAATGGCTGCGGGTACTTGTGACAAAGGCAGGTGGGTAGTGGCGAGGGCGACCCGCAGTCCCTCGGTGGCGAGCATCATCACTACCCGTGGTGTGCCTGTCTGTTCAGCGAGAAACTCAGTGTGCCCGGTGAAGGGAATCCCCGCATCGTTGATGATCCCCTTGTGGACCGGGCCGGTCACCAGAGCCTGGCAGACACCGTCGCGGGTATCCTGCAGCGCCTGGCGCAGGGTGTTCAGCACATAGTTGGCATTGGCCGTGTCGGGGGTACCGGGACGTACCTCGCGACTGGCGTCGATCGCTTTTATCGCGAGATCACCGCTACCGCCGAGGGGACGATTTTGGGCCGGGCGCAGAGACAAAGGCAGGCCGAGCAGCCGCGCCCTGCCTAGTAACAGCGCGGGATCGGCATAGGCCACCAGCTCACAGGTCTGAGGCTGCTGAGCGAGTTGGATCAGCAGATCGGGACCGATTCCGGCGGGCTCACCCGGTGTTACCGCAAGCGACATCGAGTTCATGTCAGATTTTGATATCGACAAAGGCTTCGTCGCGGATTTCCTGCAGCCAAATTTGCTGCTCGGATTCGAACTTGCGCTGGCGGAGAATGTTCTCGGCCTGGTGGCGCATGATGTCCTCGCTGAAATCCTGGTCGCGGCGCTCGGTCACCTGCAGGATATGCCAGCCAAACTGGCTGCGGAACGGTTCCGATACCTCGTTGAGAGGAATGGTTTCCATGACCTGTTCAAACTCGGGAACAAACTTGCCGGGCAGGGACCAGCCCAGGTCGCCACCGCTGAGAGCCGAACCGAGGTCTTCTGAGTGCTGGCGGGCCATTTCAGCGAAGGGTTCACCGGCGCGGATACTGTTGGCGATTTCCACCAGTTTGGCATAGGTCGCCTCGTCATCACGGATTTCGTTGGGCTTGAGAAGAATGTGACGGGCCTTGCTCTGCTGTATGAGCTGTTGCTCGCCACCGCGCTTGTCATAGAGCTTAAGGATATGCAGGCCCGCATTGCTGCGAATGGCATTGGTCACCTGGCCGGGTTGCAGATCGGTGAGAGGAGCGATAAACACATCTGGCAGTTCGGCCATTTTGCGCCAGCCGAGATCGCCGCCCTGCAAGGCACTCTGGTCGGCGGAGTGGGTGATGGCAAGGTTGCGGAAGTCGTCACCGGCAGCGATGCGCTCGAGAATCATATTGGCTTTGTCAGATGTGGCCTGTACCTCGTCAAGGCTGGCCGCAGAAGACAGTGGCAGCAAGATATGGCCCAAGTTGACATCGGGGGAAACGAAGTTGCGTCCTTCGTCGGAAGCCAGAAAGTTGTTGACCTCCTGCTCTGATATATAAATGCGGCGGTTGACTTGCGACTGCTGAACCCGAGCCAGAAGCATTTCGGTCTCCAGCTGCTCTCGCAGCGCGGCAATGGACAGCCCCTGACTGGTAATCGTCTGTAGAAACTGCTCCGGGGTCAGTCCCTCACTCTGGGCGATGCTGACGAGGGTGCCGTTGATTTCTTCATCGGACACATGCACCCCGGCACGCCGGGCTATGTCCAGCTGAATACGCTCCAGAATCAGGCGGTCCAGCACCTGGGGTATCAGTGCTTCGCGGGGTGGGGCTTCGGTACCAGATTCCTGAATCCGTTGATAGATGGCGTCTACCCGCTCCTCCAGCTCGCTGGCCATGACAACATCGTTGTCCACGATAGCCACAATGCTGTCCAGCAGGCGCAGTTGAGAGAGCGCAGGAGAGGCGAGCAAAATCAGGGGCAGGGCGATCAGAAGCTTGTGTGTATGCAGCTTGATAGTGTTCAGCATGAATCAAAATTCCGGAGGTTGATAGCCGTAGATACCTTCGCTGAGGATGTTGGTGACACGTGTACCGGTGCCAGCGAGGCCTCTGAACTGGATTTGGAAAAACAGGCCGGTGCGGTGATCGAGCTTTTCCCTGTCAAAAATAAAGGTGTCGTCCCTGTCGACCCAGCGCCTCGCCACCAAACTGGCCCGCCAGCAACAGCTGGAATATTCGAGCCCGGCGAAGACTTCAAGTTCCTGGTGGTTGGTCATATCGTGATTGTAGCGCGCCAGCAAGCGCCAGTTAGGGGACAGGGGCGTCGCCAGAGACAAGTCCACCTGGTCGATATCGGCGCGGATATTATCGGCAACCGGGATCTCGGGGGCAAACCGGTAAATCAGGTTGTCGCGGCGTGTGTAGCGGTATACCAGATTGAACAGGTTGCCTTCTCGGTTATTGTAGCGCAGGGCGGCACTGCCCTTGCTGATGGCGCCATCGTTCTCGTCGTAGAGCAAGTCCGCTTGCAGGCGCCAGTGGTCGAAGAGGTTGGCGGTCGCTTCAGCAGCAATGTCCGACGTGTCCTTGGTCAGCTCTTCCGCCAGCAAGGGATTGAGCGTGACTCGGCGATCTTTCAGGTAGTGCACCTGGCCAACACTGAAGCGCAGCCGCTCAATGCCGTTGTTGGCGTTGATCAGCCGGGTCGTGAGTCCAAGGGTAAACTGATCGGTGTCGCCGATACGGTCGCTGCCAGAAAAGCGATCATCGCGAAACAGCTGCTGATAACTGAAAGTGAGGTCGGAAGTGTCGAAGTTGGGGATGGCCGACTGGTCACGATAGCTGGAGCGGACATAGAACACCCGTGGCTCCAGGGTCTGGATATGGTTGGATAGCCAGCTGTCACGCTTTTCGAAATAGAGGCCGCCATCGACACTGAACACCGGCACCGTGACGCTGGGGCTATCGTCATGCTGGTTCAGCAGTGGTCGGTCGAGGTCATAGCTGGCGTGCTTCAATTTGGCCGTGGGTTTGAAAAATCCCCACAGCCACTGTTTATCCCAGCTCAACGCATAATCGGCACGCAAGCGGTTGCCGGTCACAGTGGTATTGGCGGTGTCGCGGGTGAGCAGGGTGCTGGTATTGGTCACACTTGATTCGCTGTGGTCGAATACCACCACATGCTGGCGCATCTGCAGAGAAAAGTCGCCGCCGAGCTGATAGAGACCGTTGGCATCGAAGCGCGGCATCTGTTTGTACTGCTCTCGCCCACCTTTGATAAGAGTCTCGAACTGCTGGGCCTGAAGACGAAACAGCCAGTTATCGGTGCGGTAGGCGGTCGCAAACTGCTGGTTGAGGTGGCTCTGACTATTGGCCTGCAACGTCGCAGTGCCGAGATCCCGGAAGTAATCGGGATCACTGACGTTGGTATAATCAATGCGGGTGCTCCAGCGTTTGCCAAAACCGCCGCGATGATCGATATAACTGACCCAGCGGTCTTCATCGCGATAGGGCTGGCGCAGACCGCTGCTGGTTTCCTCGCGCCCGACATCGCCCCCTTTGTCATCGTGGAGGTAGCCGCCGGACAGCGTTGTCTCGCTCCAGTGGTTCAGGTAGCGAAACTCGGCTTCCAGCATGCCCCCTCGCTCCTGGACGTAGCGAGGTGTCAGTGTGGCGTCATAGTTAGGGGCCAGGTTCAGATAGATCGGTTGAGAAAAGTCCAGACCGTTTTCGTTGCCGGCCATAATGACAGGATACAGCAAGCCGGTCGCGCGGTTGTCAGTGATGGGAAAGCGGATCCAGGGCAGGTAAAACACCGGCCAGTCGCGAACCTCCAGGCGCACGTGTTTGGCAGTCGCTGAACCGCGTGCAGTGTCGATGTTGAGATCCGATGTCTTGAGTTGCCAGGCGTTGCTGATAGGCTCGCAAGTCGTGTAAGTGGCATCATCGACGTGGATGCGGTTTTCGCTGCGCTTGCTGAGAGTGCCTGCGGTACCTCGCACAGCGCTCTCGTGGAGCAGGAATTCGGCATTATCGATATCGGCGTGACCGCTGCTCATATTGATCTTGGCGCGATCGCCCATCATCAACATGCCGGGTTCGCGGAAAATAATATTCCCTTCCAGCTCGACAGTGCGCTCCTGGCGGTCGACGACAGCGCTGTCGCTGCGCACTTGGCGATAGCCTTGGGAAATCTGCACATCGTCGGTCAATACGGCCACATTGCCTTTGGCCTCAGTACTACCGGCAGTGACCCGCAAGGGAGAGGTGTCGGGTTCCTGCTGGCCGTCAGTGTAATAGCGCTGGGGTTCGATGTAGGCGCCACAGCAGTTAGCTCCCACTCGATCCCGGTCTGCTTCGTCGAGTTCGTCCATTGGTACCCAGTCCAGATGGCGGGTTACGGTGACTCTGGAGTCGCCGTTTTCGGCGCTGGGGTCGGTTGGCTCAACCTCCCTTAACGGGGGGGCCAGGGAGGGCTGAGCAGCAGGTGCTGACCAACTGGTGTCGGGGTCAGCAGCGGACTCGGTGGCCGGCACAGCGTCGCCAGAAGGTTCGCTGACAGATTCATCGACAGAAATGGTATCGGGAGAGGCGAGTGGGACTGCAGCGGGTGAAGCTGGTGACGGCGTCGTGGTCGGTGCTTGCTGTGGTGTCGAAGGTGACCCCTGGCAGACCCAGCCACTCTCTGCAGCGCGGCAGTCCCATGGATTATCCACGGAGCTATGCGCCGGATTGTTCACCGGGTTGGCGGCAGCGTGAGCCGTAATGGCTGCGCTAGCGGTGGCGAGAATCGCACTGTATACCGCCTGACAGAGCGGCTTGCGGCCACTAAAATGATTCCAACCCATTGACAGTTCTACTCTTAGCGATTGCAGGAAGAAAGCTGACCCGCGATTTTACCGCAACTTTGACCGGCTGCGGGGGTTGTCGCCAAGATTGATCGGATTTGCGCTAGAATCGCACCTTTTGGGGGTGGCGATGAGTGGGTTGGCTGAACTGGGCGTATGGGCGCGAGAGCACCTGCCTCTTGCTATAAAAAGTCCGCCCGAAGGGGCTGTTCTCACACCTCTGACCGGTGACGCCGGCTTTCGCCACTACTTTCGCCTCGATACTTCGCCCTCCCTGATTGCCGTTATTGCTCCTCCACAGCAGGAAAACAATCCGGCCTTTGTCACTAAGGGTGCAGCACTGAGCCGTGCGGGTGTTCATGTGCCGAAGGTTCATGCCGTAGACTATGAGCGTGGTTTCATGCTGCTGGAAGATCTCGGCGATGATCTGTTTCTGCCTCTGCTCGACAGTCAATCAGTGGCTGATCTCTATACCGCCGCCGAGCAAACTTTGGCGTTGATCCAGGCGACGGCAGCCGACCCGGCAATTTTTCCGCCTTACAATGAGCAATTGCTGCTAGAGGAGATGAACCTGTTCCCAGAATGGTTTGTCGGCGGGCTGCTCGGCGTTGAGATGGATGACAAAGAGCGTCGCATGTTAGGCGAAACCTTTGCCGCGCTGGCCGCTTCTGCCCTGGCTCAGCCACAGGTAGTGGTGCACCGGGACTACCATTCCCGCAACTTGCTGCAGCTCTCCAGCGGCGATGTGGGGGTGATTGATTTTCAAGACGCGGTGGTCGGCGCTTTCAGTTATGATCTGGTGTCCTTGCTCAAGGATTGTTATATTTGCTGGCCCAGTGAGCTGGTGCGGGAGCGAGCGCTTGCCTTCCTGCGCGAGGCGTGGCACCGCCACAGTGGTGGTTCAGCGGCGGTAGAAGACCGACAGCTACTGGCCTGGTTTGATCTGATGGGCCTGCAGCGCCATATCAAGGTACTGGGCATTTTTGCCCGCTTGTGGTTGCGAGATGGCAAGCCCCGCTACCTTGACGACCTGCCCCTGGTCCTGCGTTACACCCTGGAGGTGACGCAACGCTATACGGAATTCTCCCCATTTCACCAGTGGTTCGACGAGCGGCTGATGCCAGCCATTGTCACTCAACCTTGGTACCGAGCCTGACAGACAGGCAGGAGACACCCCATGAAAGCCATGATTCTGGCTGCAGGTTTTGGCGAGCGGCTGCGGCCCTTGACCGAAACTACTCCGAAGCCTCTGCTGGAAATTGCCGGCAAGCCGATGATCCAGTATCACATCGAGCGGCTGGTTGCTGCCGGTATCCGTGAATTCGTCATCAATACGTCCTGGCTGGGAGAGAAGATCGAGGCCTTTCTCGGCGACGGCTCCCGCTTTGGTGTAAGAATCTGTTGGTCGCGGGAAAGTGAACCGCTGGAGACCGGCGGGGGTATCCGTCGCGCTCTGCCGCTGCTTGGCCCTGAGCCATTTCTGCTGGTAAACGGGGATGTGTGGACGGACTACCCTTTCGAAAACCTGGTGCAGCGGGACTGGTCGGAGTCAACCGACGCCCACCTGGTGTTAGTGCCGAATCCACCGTTCAAGACGGTGGGAGATTTCACTCTCGATGACGAGGGTTGGTTGAGTTATCCCCAAGAAGGAGACAAAGCCTGTACCTTCAGTGGCATCAGCGTAATGCGACCGGAGATCTTTGCGCTCTATCCGGCTGCCTCCGAGCGTTTTCCCTTGCGCGACGTGCTGGAAAGCAGTATTCGCGCCACCAGTGTCAGCGGTGAGCTGTTCGAGGGGCAGTGGTGGGATGTCGGCACCGTGGAGCGCTTCAATATGCTCAACGGTCTGTTGGCTGGCAAGGTGATTGAGGCCTCGGAAAAGCCCCGCATGCGCGCCGCTAGCGCCTAGAAAATTTGTGACCGCCGTCATTCGCAGTGAAGGGTATTCTTACCGGCGAGAAAAGAAGAGCGGAAACCGTGATTACCCAAGCAGAAATGAGCTAAATACCATCGTCATCTACTACAATGACGGGCCTTGTGCCGTTCACTCACCCTGTTTTGCGAGGAGCCATGTTTAATAGTCTGCAAGCCCTGCCCCCCGATCCTATTCTCGGCCTTACTGCTGCATTCAAAAAGGATGCCCGCACCACCAAGATCGATCTCGGTGTGGGGGTGTACAAGACGGAAGCGGGCCAAACACCAGTGATGGCGGCCGTCAAGGCGGCTGAGCAGCGCCTGTTCGAGCAGGAGGACACCAAGTCCTATATTGCTCAGGTGGGCGTAGAGGCCTATAACGACGGCATGATTGGGCTGATGCTCGGTGC
>JALNZZ010000178.1 GCA_023229065.1 Porticoccaceae bacterium | reverse complement strand
CCTGCCAGTGGAGGGCGATTGACCGTGGGACCGGGGTTGCCGGCCCGCTGACATCTGCAGCCATGGTACTCTAATGCTTGTCGCCCGGTCATGACCGTGTAAAATCCTCCGCTTAACGGATATCCAGTAGGATATAAGAGTCATTCATGCGTCTCAAGAGCATCAAGCTGGCGGGGTTCAAATCCTTCGTGGACCCGACCACGGTTCATTTTCCCAGCAATCTGTGCGCTGTCGTGGGGCCGAATGGCTGTGGCAAGTCCAATGTCATCGACGCTGTGCGCTGGGTGATGGGAGAAAGCTCTGCCAAAAACCTGCGCGGTGAGTCGATGACAGATGTCATCTTCAATGGCTCCAGCAGTCGCAAGCCGGTGGGGCAGGCCTCCATCGAACTCATTTTTGACAACACTGATGGAACTCTGGGCGGCGAATACGCCAGCTACAGCGAAATCTCCATTCGTCGCAAGGTTACCCGCGACGCTCAGTCCAGCTATTACCTCAACGGCAACAAATGTCGCCGCCGGGATATCACCGACATTTTTCTCGGTACGGGCCTCGGCCCGCGCAGTTACGCCATTATCGAACAGGGCATGATTTCCAACCTCATCGAGGCGCGACCCGAAGATTTGCGGATTTTTATCGAAGAGGCTGCCGGTATTTCCAAGTACAAGGAGCGCCGCCGGGACACCGAGAACCGGATGCGTCGCACCCAGGAGAACCTTGAGCGGCTCACCGATATCCGCGACGAGCTGGGACGTCAGCTGCAGCGACTTGAACGCCAGGCCCAGGCAGCGGAAAAGTATGCCGAGCTCAAAAAGGAAGAGCGCCAGTTTAAGGCTCAGCTGCAGGCGTTGCGCTGGCGTGAGCTCAATGAGCAGTTGCAGAACCGTGACGCCTTGATCCGCCGCCAGGAGCTGGATGTGGAGGCACTGGTCACGGAGCGCAGCACCATCGATACCGCGCTGGAAAAATCGCGCCTGGGTTATACCGAGGAGAGCGACCGCTTCAACGCTGCTCAGGGCGAGTTCTACGCCATCGGCGCCGAGGTGGCTCGTACTGAGCAATCCATCGAGCACGTTCGTCAGCGCGCTCGCGAGTTGCGGCAGGAGGTCGAGCAGACCGAGCGCAACTTTGCCGAGGCGGAACAGCATCTGCGCGGCGACCGCGACCGCGCCGAGGCCTGGCGCGCTGAGTTGGCGGAGATTCTTCCCGCCGTGGAAGAGTTGCGCGCCGAAGAGGAAGAGTCCGCCGAGTTGTTACAGCAGGCGGAAGAGGCCATGAACCACTGGCAGAGCACCTGGGACGAGTTCAATCAGCGGGCCGCTGCACCGCGCCAGAAAGCGGAGGTGGAGCAGTCCCGTATTCAGCACCTGGAGCAGGTGTTGCGCCGTCTCGGGGAGCGCCTTGAGCGCCTCGAAACGGAGCGCCGTGAGTTGATCGGCAGCGGACCCGACGACGGCGAGCTGGCGCTGCTGGACGAACAGCTGGCGGAGATGGAGCTTGCTGCTGAAGAGAGTCAGAGCCGCCTCGATGAAGTAGTTGCCGCCATCGACCATACCCGTAAGGCCTATCAGGGCGGGGGCGATGAGTTGGGCCAGGTCCGCGAGCAGCTACAGGCGCTGAAAGGGCGCCAGGCTTCCCTTGAGGCTCTGCAGCAGGCAGCGCTTGAGGACAATGACGAGGAGCGCGACTGGTTGCGGGCCCAGAGCCTGGAGAGCAAGCCGCGCCTGGCGGAGTCGCTGGAGGTCGAACCCGGCTGGGAGCTGGCGGTGGAGACCGTGCTCGGCGATCGCTTGCAGGCGGTGTGCGTCGACGCGCTCGACCCACTGATCAGCGCGCTGGCAACGATGGCCAAGGGTGAGCTGACATTGGTGGATAGTGAATCTGCCGCGCCCAGTTCCTCGGCTGCTCAACAGCACAATCTGTTGGCGCGCCGGGTGAAAGGTGATCAAGCGGTTGCCTTGCTGGCCGGCGTGTACGCTGCCGAGGATCTCGACACCGCTCTGGCGCTGCGCCCTCAGCTGAGCGCCGATGAATCTGTAGTGACTCGCGACGGCGTCTGGCTGGGCGCCAATTGGGTGCGGGTAGCGCGTGGCAAGAATGCCGCTGCCGGGGTGCTCAAGCGCAAACAGGAATTGGCCGCTGTCGCAGCGCAGCTGGCTGAGCTGGCCGATCGCGTCGAGTCCCTGGCCGAACAGCAGCGGGCGCGGGAAGCGTCGTTGAGCGACTTCGAAGCGCAGCGGGAAACACTGTCCCGCGCCATCGCCGATGATCAACGCCGCTACGCGGAACTGCGCTCGAAAATCAGTGCTAGCCGCATGCAGATAGAACAGTTTGCTGCCCGCCGCAGCCGCGTTGAGGAAGAGCTGGCCGACATTCGCCAGCAGCAGCGGATCGAGCAGGAACAAGTGGCCGAAGCTCGGATGGTGTTGCAAGAGTGCCTCGACAGCATGGAGCAGGACACCCGCCAGCGCGAGGAGCTGCTCAGTGAGCGGGATCGCGCCCGCACCCAGCTGGACTCTACCCGCCAGCGAGCCCGTCACACCCGCGATCGACTGCATGAGCTGTCGATGCGCGAGCAGGCGCTGAGCACCCAGCTCGGTGCCGTGCAAGAAGGGCTGGAGCGGCTTGAGGTGCAGGTGGCTCGCCTGCAGGAGCGCCGCGAGCAACTACTGGCCAGTGCCAGCGTCGAGGACGATCCCAGTGAGGAGCTGAGCCTGCGCCTGGAAGAGCAGCTGGAAAAGCGTCTGGCCGTAGAAGAGCGCCTCAGTGAGGCACGGCGCCGTCTGGAAGACGTAGAGCAGGGTATGCGCGAGCACGAAAAGCGCCGCGGCCAGCTGGAAAGTCTGATTCTCGACAAGCGCACCGAACTTGAGCAGACCCGTTTGCAAACCCAAGAGGTCCGCACCCGCAGCACCACCATTGCCGAGCAGGTGGCAGAGCAGGGCTACCAGTTACAGGCGCTGCTGGAAGAGTTGGGCGAGGCCGCCAACCCTCAGCAGTGGGAAGAGGAGCTGGAGCGTTTGGCAGCCCGTATACAGCGCCTCGGTGCCATCAACCTGGCGGCCATCGAGGAGTTCAAGACCGAGTCCGAGCGCAAGACCTATCTGGATGCCCAGGACGCCGAATTGATGGAAGCGCTGGAAACTCTGGAAAATGCAATTCGCAAGATCGACCGCGAAACCCGTACGCGCTTCAAGGAAACGTTTGACCAGATCAACGCATCCCTCGAAGAGTTGTTCCCCAAGGTCTTCGGCGGCGGCCACGCTTACCTGCAGCTGACGGGCGAGGATTTGCTGGATACTGGTGTCACGATTATGGCGCAGCCACCGGGCAAGAAAAACACCACCATCCACTTGCTGTCCGGTGGTGAAAAGGCCCTGACAGCCATTGCTTTGGTATTCTCCATCTTCCGCCTCAATCCCGCGCCATTCTGTATGCTGGATGAGGTGGACGCGCCTCTCGATGATGCCAACGTGGGTCGTTATGCTCGCATGGTGGAGGAGATGTCCGCTACGGTACAGTTCATCTATATCACCCACAACAAGATCGCCATGGAGATGGCCGATCACCTGATGGGGGTGACCATGCATGAGCCTGGGGTGTCGCGACTGGTGGCGGTTGACGTAGAGAAAGCGGCGGAGTTGGCGGAAGCCTGACAGTAGGCTTAACCCGTACAGGATTCGGGGTTGATTTAATCCATTAGGATGTTTTAATAATCGCTTGGTTTGCCGAGGAAAGTGCCCGGCCCACTTCGCGCCACTCGCAGCCCTCGTTTGCAGGGGGCGATTTTAGGGGTTCCGGGGCCTGGTCGACCAGAACCTGGCCCTAGAAGCCGTCCGCAAACAGAAACAGAGGAATTCATGGATTTTGGCGCACGCGA
>JALNZZ010000177.1 GCA_023229065.1 Porticoccaceae bacterium | reverse complement strand
ATTTTCGAGACGAGACAAGATTCGAAGGAGAGTTGAAGCATGGCCAAGTCAAACCGCGACAAGATCAAGCTGGTGTCCAGCGCCGGTACCGGTCACTACTACACCACCACCAAGAACAAGCGCACTACCCCGGAGAAGCTTGAGTTCAAAAAGTATGATCCGGTTGTTCGCCAGCATGTAGCCTACAAGGAAGCCAAGATCAAGTAACAGCTTGCTTTCCTCTTTGGTGGTTATTCTAGAGTTTCGGATGCCGCCCACAAAAAAGCCCGGTTCAGACCGGGCTTTTTTGTGGGCATCTCTCGGGATGCCTTAGCGTTTTGTCGAAAGAGAGATGTCGTAGACACCGGCTTCCCGCGCCTGGTCTGAGATTTGTACAAAAATCTCGGTCTTGGCCTTGGGATCGGCATTGATGATGACCTTGGCCTGAGGGTTCTCGGCGTAGAGCCGCTCTACGTTAGCGCGTACGGCGCGGACATCAATGCGGCGGCCATCCAGCATGATGTCACCACTTTCGGAAACACGGAAAACGATATTTTTGTTCTCCGCATCCGGTGGCGGCTGATCAGTGGTTGGTGGGCGCGCAATATCAATACCGGACTCGTTGACAAAAGATGCGGTGACGATGAAAAAGATCAGCATGATGAACACGACGTCCAGCATGGGCGTCAGATCAATTTCTGCATCATCTTCTTCTTGGGCCCGACGTTTTCCTAAGGCCATAAATCTTACCCCTGTAAGTATGAAAAGTGGGCAATCATAGCGGTTTGTTCAATGGTTGCCCATGGGTTGTGCTGTATATCTTCCACCCTGAATGACGGTTTGCTCCTGCAAGTAGCGCGGGCTAGTATGCCGATAATTCGACCTGATGAGAAGTGCCTGTGCCCGAGTTACCCGAAGTAGAAACCACTTTGAGGGGGATAACCCCCTATTTGCAAGGACAGGCAGTGACAGGTCTCGTAGTGAGAAACCCGCGTTTGCGCTATCCGGTTGCCCCTGAGCTTGCGGCGCTAGCGACCGGCGCAACAGTGGGGGCTCTCCATCGCCGTGGAAAATACTTGCTGCTCGATTTTAACACTGGTCACTTGCTGATTCACCTGGGGATGTCAGGCAGTCTGCGCCTGGTGCAGGCGGACACCCCTCCGGGCAGCCATGATCACATCGATCTGCTGCTGGCTTCTGGCCAAGCGTTGCGCTATACCGATCCGCGCCGTTTCGGGCTGTGGTTGTGGCATGAGGGGGATCCCGAGCAGCACTCGCTGATACGCCACCTGGGGCCGGAGCCGCTAGGGGATGACTTTACTCCCCAAGGGCTCTGGCAGCGTTCGCGAGGCAAGCGGGTGGCAGTGAAGAGCTTTGTCATGGACAGCCAGGTGGTAGTGGGTGTCGGCAATATTTATGCGAACGAAGCGCTCTATCTCGCTGGCATCCACCCGCAGCGGGCGGCGGGTCGTATCTCGCTGCAGCGTTACAGTGCGCTGCACGATGCCATTCGCAGGGTGTTGACTAGCGCTATCGCCCAGGGTGGCACAACGCTGCGGGATTTTGTTGGTGGGGATGGCAAGCCGGGTTACTTCAGCCAGTCACTGAGTGTCTATGGACGCGGAGGGGAGCCCTGCCTGGGGTGTGGAAGCAAGTTGCGAGAAGTGCGACTGGGGCAGCGGACGACGGTTTACTGCCCCCAGTGTCAGCGGTAAACCCGCGGTAAAGGAGAAGAGCTTCCAGAGGCCGGTGAGCGCTCTCTCCGGCCTTTGCAATTATCTCACTCAGGCGTCAGGAAACTTGGCGCGCAGGGCGTCAGCTACGGCGGGGTGGACAAAAGGAACAATGTTGCCGCCGAGACCAGCGATCTCCCGCACCAGGGATGAGGAAATATAGCTATGCTTTTCCGCCGGGGTGAGAAAGATAGTTTCTGCCTCGTGATAGAGGGCGCGGTTCATGTTGGCTAGCTGGAACTCATACTCGAAGTCCGACACGGCACGCAGCCCACGCAGGATGGCAGTGACACCGCGATCGCGAGCAAAATTAACCAGCAGATAATCAAAGCCCACGACTTCGACATTGCTGATGTGAGACAGGGCCACCTGGGCCAGCTCAATACGCTCTTCAAGGGAAAAAAGAGGCTTTTTCTTTTCGCTTTTGGCAATCGACACAATGACATGATCAAAAAGGTTACATGCCCGCTCCACCAGGTCGATGTGACCATTGGTGATGGGGTCGAATGTGCCAGGGTAGACGACGGTTTTCATGGATGGAGCTCCCGGGTAGGGGCGGGCCTGCGTAAAGTGGCCCCGTGTGGGGTAGGGATGTTACACAAATAGCCGCTGCCCCTCAATCGTAGCGCAGTAGACGGTAACACACATCGCCGCTGTGTTTTTCACGCACCGGCAGCCAGTTGGAGGGCAGCAAGGGGGTGGCGCTGGCCCCGGTCTCGATATAAATGCAGGCGTTGGGAGCCAGCAGTGAGCGCTGATTGATCACCTCTATCACCTGTTGGAGCAGATCGCCGGCAAAGGGCGGGTCTAGAAACACCACATCAAAGGGCGGACAGTTGGCGGTGGCCAGCCATTGTGGCGCGCTGTCCTTCACCAGGGTGGCGCCTGCTGCTCCGAGTAGCTCCCGCGACGCTTGTAGCTGGCGAAACACTGTCGGATTGCTCTCGATCATCACCACTTCAGCGGCACCGCGGGACAGGGCCTCGAAGCCGAGTGCCCCCGAGCCGGCAAAGGCGTCCAGGCAGCGGCTGGCCGGCAGGTGTGGAGAAATCCAATTAAAGAGAGTTTCGCGGATACGGTCGCCAGTGGGGCGCAAGCTTTCCGCATCTGGGAACGGCAGGCGGCGACCGCGCCATTGGCCGGCGATGATGCGCAACTGATTGCGGTTGCGAGGGGCAGCTTTTTGTACGTTTCTGGACATGAGGAAGATGTTCGGAGCTGGGTGTCCCGGGCTGTGGGGCTGCCCGTCGAAGTGGTAGGATACACGGCTTTACGGAACTCAGGTATCGGTGTTCATGAGCGATCATCCAGACAGTGGCGACAAGAAAGCCGGGCGCAAAGGCGGTTTTTTTGCCCGCTTTCAGAGAAAGCGCCCGCCAGAAGTTGCTGCCAACCCAGAATCTACGCCTTCTGAAGCGGACGCAGAGTCTCTCCTGGCTTCTGCTGAAACCAGCTTGCAAGAAGCTGCTGGGGAAGAGGTGCCTCCAGAGCTCCTGGAAGAGGCTGTGCCAGCGGAACCCGTACCGGAAGAGCAGGTAGCCACAGAGCCCTCACTGCAAGAGCTCTCACCACAAGAGCCGGGGCCAGGAGAGATGGCACCGGAAGAGATCGCTGGCTCGAGCGAGCCTGAATCACCAGAATCTTCGCCGCCTGCGGCTGCACAGGGTGGTTTGCGCCGTTTTTTTGGTCTCGGGAGCGGCAAGGCTGAGCAGGAGGGAGCGGCGGAGAGTGAGCCTCCAGCGGCGGATACCGTACGCGAAAAACCTTTTGGTCGCATTCGCCGTGCCCTGGCTCGCACAGGGCGTGGTATAGGTAATGTCTTTCTCGGCAAAAAGGTTATTGATGACGACCTGCTGGAGCAGCTGGAAACACAGTTGCTAACTGCTGATCTGGGTATCGAGGTGACATCCGAAGTCATTGAGGCGCTCACCGAGCGCGTGCGCCGCAAGGAGTTGGGTGACGCTGATGCCCTGCATCGGGCGCTTCATGGCCTGCTGGTGGACATTCTCAAGCCCTGTGAGCGTCCGCTGATGACTTCTGGCGTGGACAAACCCTTCGTGTTGTTGGTGGTGGGAGTTAATGGTGTGGGGAAGACCACCACTATCGGCAAGCTGGCGCGTCAGCTGATGGATGGGGGGCAATCGGTCATGCTTGCCGCTGGGGACACGTTCAGGGCCGCTGCTGTGGAGCAATTGCAGGTGTGGGGCGAGCGCAACCG
>JALNZZ010000176.1 GCA_023229065.1 Porticoccaceae bacterium | reverse complement strand
GGTTCCGATGTGCGCGCTAACAGTACCCGTGCAGAGGCAGCAGGTGAAAGTTGGTACAGTCTGCAAGGGCACAAGTGGTTTTTTTCTGCCGCTATGTGCGATGCGTTCCTGGTGACGGCACAGGAGGCCGAAGGATTGTCGTGCTTTTTTTTGCCGCGTTTCACACCGGACGGCGAGCGCAATGCTCTGCATATCCTGCGCGAGAAGGACAAGCTGGGGGATCGCTCCAACGCTAGCGCCGAAGTGGAGTTCTGCGGTGCTATGGCACGGCGAGTGGGTGAACCTGGGCGGGGCATTGCCACAGTGCTGGAAATGGCCAACCACACACGTCTTGATTGTGCCAATGGCTCGGTCGGCATCATGCGCGCAGCTCTGGCGGAGGCCATGCACTACGCCCGCCATCGCCGTGCCTTTGGGCGTCAGCTTATTGAGCAGCCCCTGATGGAAGTGGTGCTGGCAGATATGGCGCTAGAGTTGGAGGGCCATGTGCCGCTATGTCTTGAGATAGCGGCCTGCATTGAAGCGGGAGAGCGAGACGAACAGGCGGCGCTGCTGGCCCGCTTGCTGACGCCGATTGCCAAGTACTGGGTGTGCAAGCGAACTCCTGCGCTGATTGCCGAAGCCATGGAAGTTACCGGTGGCAACGGTTATGTAGAGGACGGCCCCCTGCCGAGGCTGTTTCGCCAGTCGCCTCTGAATGCCATTTGGGAAGGTGCGGGCAATGTCATGTGCCTGGACGTATTGCGAGTATTGGGGCGACAGCGGCGGGTGGTTGAGGCCCTGATGACGTGGTTGGAGAGGACTGCTGGTCACTGCGATCTTTATGATCATGCCTTGGCAGAACTCGGGACAGTGTTGGCGAGGGCCGATATGGCTGAGCCCGAGGCCCGCTTGCTGGTAGAGCGCATCGCTCTGCTGGCCGAGGCGAGGCTTTTGCTGGAGAATGGAGCCTGCCCCGTGGTGGCCGAAGCTTTTTGTACGGCACGGCTCGGCAGCAAGTGGCACGGCACCTTTGGCACTGTGCCGCAAGGTGTTGATCGAGAGCTGTTGATAGCGCGTGCGATGCCGGATGAGCCTCTGCGGGGGCTGTATCTCGGGTCCCGCTAAAACTGCTGACTGATATCTCCCCGTGGGGTGCGATTTTCGGAAATTTCTTCTAACTCCAGAGTTGTCCCGTCAGCGATATCCTTGCCATTTTTGGCGTGAAATTTGATGTACTGCATGACTTGTGTTCTGGAGTTGGCGTTGTCCACTGCGGCCTCTTCGTCAATTACACCCTCGTCATAGAGACGGCACAGACACTGGTCGAAGCTCTGCATACCGTAATTGCGGCCTTGTTCAATGGCCGCTTTCAAGCTTTCATAGTCGCGCCGGGCGATCAGCTCGCTGACACGGGTGGTGTTGACGAGGATTTCCAGGGCGGCGGTCTTGCCGCCCCCCGCTTTAGGTACCAGGCGCTGGCAGATGATGGCCCTGAGGTTTTGCGAGAGGCGTTTGGCTTCCTGCTCCTGAGTGTCGGCGTCGAAAAAGCTGAGCATACGCTCGAGAGAGGAGACCGCAGTATTGGCATGGATAGTGGACAGGCACAGGTGGCCTGTATTGGCAAACCGCATGGCATATTCCATGGTCACCAGATCGCGTATCTCGCCCATCAGAATGACGTTGGGTGCTTCGCGCATGGCTGCACGCATGCCACTTTCAAAGCTCAGGGTGTCGGTGCCGACTTCGCGTTGGGCCACCAGGGACTTCTTGTGAGGGTGCAGGAACTCGATTGGATCTTCGAGAGTGATGATATTGCCCGGCATATTGCTGTTGCGGTGGTCGATCATTGCCGCCAGGGTGGTGGACTTGCCAGAGCCGGTGGCCCCTGATACCACTACCATACCGAGATTCTGCTCGGCCAGAGTACGCAGAATAGAGGGCAGGCCCAGGCCGTCAATAGTAGGAATCTCGTGATTGACATAGCGCATGACGATGGAAACCTCGCCGCGCTGGCGGAAGCCATTACCGCGGAAACGGCCGACACCATTGATAGCAAAGGAAAAGTCGATTTCTCCCTGCTCTTCAAACTCCGCCATCTTGCTGTCGGATAACATGGATTGCAGCATGGCCACTGTATCGCCGGGGCAAAGCTTCTTGCCGAGGGCCATGAAGCCAAAAGGGCCTTTGATGGTGGGCCTGGCTCCTACATAGAGGAACAGGTCGGAGGCTTCCTTGTCCACCATGACGATCAGGAAAGCCCCTATATCGATGGCGACGCCAGAGAGAGAAGAGTCATTCACGGTCGGCTCCAGTACTGCGCAGGCTGGCTTGTTGCCAGTATTGCCCGGGCCGTTGAGTATAATTCATCCGGGTGCCGGCGGGGCAACTCCAGAAATGCCTACTGGGGCAGGGCCGGCAACGACTTGTCAGTCATACATCAGCAGGTGAATCATTGAGCAATATTCTTACACGCAGCTTGTCCAGAGTCAGGGCGATTATTTCCTGGGGTGGTCAGGAGCAGGCGCAGCTTGGCCCCGATCAGCTGGAAAATATCCGCGTCCTGATGCAGGAGTGCGCAGAGACAGTGGGCGGCGAGGTGACCGCCCGCCAGCGTGCGGCGCGTCTGGCGCAGACTTACCAGAAACTGGACGATAACGACCGTCATGCCCTGCTGCGCATGATCGCCCTGGAATTTGGTCCCGAGCCCGTGGCCGTGGCCAAGGCCCACCAGGACTATCAGGACAAGGTGGGCACCCCTGAACAGTGGAATGCCGAGGCGAAGCTGCGTGCGGCGCTGCGTTCGCGGCGGATGCGTATTCTCACCCAGTTCAATGCGATGCCCGACGGCGTCAAATTTTTGGTGGATTTGCGCGCTGATTTACTCAGGTTTTTGAAGGACGACCCTGAGCTGAAAGCGCTTGACCGGGAGTTGGAGGCCCGTCTGGCCGGCTGGTTCGACGTTGGCTTTCTCGAGTTGCGCCGGATTACCTGGGAGTCGCCTGCGGCACTGCTGGAGAAGCTGGTGGAGTACGAGGCAGTGCATGAGATCAGCTCTTGGGGTGACCTCAAAAACCGCCTCGACGCCGACCGCCGCTGCTATGGTTTTTTCCATCCGCGGATGCCCCTTGAACCGTTGATTTTTGTGGAGATCGCTCTCACCCATGCTCTCGCCGATAGTGTGCAGAGCCTGCTGGATGAAAAAGCGCCGGTGGCGGATATCTCTAAGGCGGATACGGCGATTTTCTATTCCATCAGCAACACTCAGGCGGGGTTGCGCGGAGTCTCTTTCGGCAACTTCCTGCTCAAAAGAGTGGTTGAAGATCTGACCGCGAACCTGCCGGCACTCAAGCAGTTTGCCACCCTGTCCCCGATACCGCTGTTTCGTTCCTGGATAGTGCAAAACTCTGCGGAGCTGGCCGTTGCCTTTACCGAGGCGGAGCTGAAAAAGCTGACAGCTATCGGAATTGAGGCTCCCACTTCCGATGAGTTCTGGAGCCGGGTTGAGGCCAGTCTCGGGGGTGAGGATCAGGCATTGCAGGAGCTCCTCAAAGCACCTCTCACTCGCCTCGCTGCCCGTTACCTGTCCACTGCCCGTCGCGGCGATCAGCCCTTTGATCCGGTAGCGCGCTTTCACCTGGGCAATGGTGCCCGTATCGAGCGGCTGCACTGGATGGCAGATACCTCGCCCAAGGGCATGGAGCAATCTTTTGGCCTGATGGTGAACTATCTCTATGATCCTGGTGCCATTGAGCACAATGTGGAAAACTTTGTGCGCAATGGGGAAGTGGCGATGTCTGGCTCGATTAAACGACTGCTCAAGTCGTGATGGAATAGATAAATGTTTACCCGTTTGCAGTTGACCAATTTCAAAGCCTGCTGTTACTCAAGCAGACCGTTCAGTCACCCGACCGCACGATACATTTGAACCTGGGTGGCGATGAAGTTAATGATCTGTTCAACTTTGGTGGCTC
>JALNZZ010000175.1 GCA_023229065.1 Porticoccaceae bacterium | reverse complement strand
CTGGATATCCGTTAAGCGGAGGATTTTACACGGTCATGACCGGGCGACAAGCATTAGAGTACCATGGCTGCAGATGTCAGCGGGCCGGCAACCCCGGTCCCACGGTCAATCGCCCTCCACTGGCAGGCTAAGCCGGCAGTGCACTTGTCGACAGCCAGCGCACTCCACTGATGGGAACACCTCACCCCTCAGTGAATTTCTCGCTCAATTACCAGCGTCAGGGGTTCAGCGCCATCGCGCTGCACAGGGCCCTGACTGCCCTCGATATCCCCGGGAGCCGAAGTAGCGGTCCCCGCAAAGGATACCCGCGCTACCACCTCCAGTTCAGCAGCGCTGTCGAGGTTCATTGCCGGGCTCATGGCCAGGCTGTTGTCGAGTACCACCTGCGCTGGCAGGTCGGCACGGGTCAGACGCTTGATCGCCAGCGGCATGGGCGCTCCCTGCCAGGCACGGGCATAGACAAAGACCGTTGTTTCCGGTGGCACCTCAAGGCCTTCCGCCAAAGACACCTCCACCACCAACCTTGTCCCGTCGTGAAGATCCGTGTCGCTGGTCGGCGTGGCGGCATCGGCACCGGCGTCCACCAGCTCGCCGGCCAGGCGTTGTTCAGCGCTGTTGATACCCGCCATCAGGGCCGTGCGCGACGCCGAATTGGCGGGTAACTGATCAAGCGCTCGCTGCCAATAGCGGATAGCATCCCGGTAGCGATCTTCCTGAAAGGCTGCGATGCCCATCAAACCAAGCGCGGTCTGGTCATCGGGGGCCAGTGTATAGGCCGACTGGACCACAGATTTGACCTCGTCGGTCAGCTGGTTGCCACTGGCCAGAAACAAGGCCTGGGCATACTCGGCCTGCAGTGCACCATCGGACGGCAACAGCGCCGCAGCGCGGCGATAGTGGTCGATGGCGGCGCCCACTTCACCCCGCTCCATGGATAAGCGAGCCAGCAACACCGGGTACACCGGCCGGTCGGAGCGGCTCCGGTTGAGCTGCTCCAGGCGCCGGAAAATCTCGGCATCCATGGCCTCTACCACCGCAGGCGGGGTTTCCATGCCAACAGTGGTGAACCGTTCCTCGAACAATTCGCGCAGCGCCAACTCTTCAGCAGCACCGATGCGCAGATAAATACCGACGGCGAACAGAGGCACCGCCACCGCCAGTACCGGAAAGACCCAGCGACCGCGGTCACCAACCCGCCTTGCGGTGTGGTCTGCACTGTCCACCAAAAACTGGCGCTGGTATTCCACTGCGAGAGTCTGGCGCTGGGCGGCATTGATCTCACCGCTGGCCTCCTGTTCGGCCAACTCGGTGAGTTTGTCCTCTAACAGGGTCCGGTTGAGAGCCGTTTCGGCAACTCCCTGCTCCATGGCGCCCCGGCGCAGCAGGCCAGCCAGCACAAAGGCCGCGGCGCACAGAGCGACAGCGGCAAAGGCAATCCACATCATTCACGGGTCTCCGGCTCATCGCCCTTGAGCAAGGCATCGAGCTGCTGTTGTTCTGCGGCGGCAAGCGGCGGGCTGTCGAGTCCGCTGCTGCGCCGCTGGCGGCGCACGACCATCACCAGTACCAGCAGACCGATCACGGCCAACACTCCGGGGCCGAACCACAGCACCAGCGTATTTTTCTGTACCGCCGGGCGATAGAGGACAAAATCACCGTAGCGCTCGACCAGGTGGGCAGCGATCTCACGGTCATCGTATCCGGCCTCCAGGAGGCGGCGAATTTCACCGCGCAGGTCGGCGGCAATGGGTGCGTCCGAGTCCGCCAGGTTTTGGTTCTGGCACTTGGGGCAGCGCATTTCGGCGATCAACACCCGGTAGCGCGCCTCCAGCTCAGCGCTGGAAAGCGGAGCGATCTCAATAACCGCCCAGGCAGGTGCGATCAGCAAACACAGCGCCAGTAGCACAGCGACCAATCTCATGGGCGGTCTTCCTCACTGGCGGCCACCAGCTTGTTGTAGAGGGGCTCGATCTGCTGCCACACAGCCTCGTCCACAATACCCACGTGCTTGTAGTGAATCTTGCCGCGATGGTCCACTAAATAGGTTTCTGGCGCACCGAATACCCCCAGGTTAATACCATAGCGGCCTTCCCGGTCTTCGAAAGTGGCCCGGTAGGGATCGCCTTTGTCGATCAACCACTCGCGAGCCGCCTCGGGCACATCTTTGTAGTTCATACCGACAATCGCTACACCCTGTTTCTCCAGCGCCACCAGAAAGGGATGCTCGATCCGACACGGCGGGCACCAGGTACCCCATACATTGAGTAACGTCACCTGCCCCTGGAACAGGGTCTGGTCGAGAGTCATACCGGGGTTTTGCAAATCCGGCAGGGCAAACTCCGGTACCGAGCGGTCGATCAATGCCGAAGGCATGTCACTGGGATCCTTGCTCAGCCCCCACAACAGGAACAGTCCCAATACCACAAAGATCAACAGGGGGATAAACAGCTTGAAGTTTTTCATTGTCAGCCTCCCTTAGTGACTGCCGGCGACCACGGTGTTGTCAACGGCGCTGCCGGCCAGCGCCGTGCGCCGTGCACGGTAGCGGCGGTCGGCCATCGCCAGGCCACCACCAGCAGCCATCAGCAGCGCACCCAGCCAGATCCAGCGCACAAAGGGTTTAACGTGTACCCGCACCGCCCAGGCGCCATCCCCCAGAGGTTCCCCCAGGGAGACATAGAGATCGCGGAACAATCCGCCACCGATACCGGCTTCCGTCATCAGTTGCCCTGAGGCCAGGTAGCGGCGCTTCTGCGGATACAGGGTGGCCACCAGGCGCTCGTCCCGCCACACCCGCACCTCGGCCTGATCTGCGACATAGTTGGGCCCCTGCACCACACTAAAATCAGCAAACTCAAAGTGATAGCCGGCATCTTCTACCCGGCCACCCTCTTCCACCCGGGCATCTTTCTCAGCAGTGTAGATGCTGACCATACCAGCCCCGAGAATGGCGCAGGCCACCCCCAAGTGGGCCAGCTGCATACCGTAATAGCTGCCGGTGAGACGGCGCAAACCCCGCACTCGCCCGCCAGAGTAGGCAGACTTGCGCCAGATATCCCGCACCAGCAGCACCACCACCCAGACAAACACTGCCACTGTAATAGCGGTCCCGGCATGGAAGGCCCCGGCATAGAGCCACGGGAACACCAGCCCCGCCACCACCGCCAGCAGCAACGGCAGCACCAAGGCCGGCCTCAGCCAACTCCACTCCGTGCGCTTCCAGCGCAGGATGCCCCCCACTGCCATCAGCGGTGCCAGCAACAGCATCAGCGGCACAAAGAACAGGTTGAAATAAGGCGGCCCCACCGATATCTTGCCCCAGCCCAACACGTCTGCCACCAGCGGGTAGAGGGTACCGAGCAGAATGATGGCGGTGGCGATGACCAGCAGAATATTGTTGATCAGCATAAAGGCTTCCCGCGACAGCCACTCAAAACCGCCCTGATTCGGCAGCGACTGGGCCCGGATAGCGAACAGCAACAGCGAGCCCCCCACCACCAGCGCCAGGAAAGCGAGAATAAAGACGCCGCGGGCCGGGTCTGTCGCAAAGGCGTGTACGGAAGTCAGCACCCCCGAGCGCACCAGGAAAGCCCCCAGCAGACTCAGTGAAAAAGCAAAGATCGCCAGCAGCAGGGTCCAGCTGCGGAAAGCACCGCGCTTTTCCGTCACTGCCAGGCTGTGCACCAGAGCCGTAGCCACCAACCAGGGCATGAAAGAGGCATTTTCAACCGGGTCCCAGAACCACCAGCCACCCCACCCCAACTCGTAGTAGGCCCACCAGCTACCCAGCGCAATGCCCAGGGTGAGGAAAGCCCAGGCGGCGTTGGTCCACAGCCGGGTCCAGCGCGCCCAGGCGGCGTCGAGGCGTCCCGCCAACAGGGCCGCAATAGCAAAGGCGAAGGGAACACTGAGCCCGACATAGCCCATATACAAGAGCGGCGGGTGAACAATCAG
>JALNZZ010000174.1 GCA_023229065.1 Porticoccaceae bacterium | reverse complement strand
AACCAGATGGCAGCGCATATCACTCCCCAGCCGCCGCAGCTGGCGGTCGAGCTGGTCAAAGGCACACACTTGGTGCTGACTCCGCAGTTATCCCCTGAGTGTTACTACCTGGAAGCACCCCAGGACGGGCGCGCTGTCTTTGCCCTGCCCTGGTACGGCAAGACCTTGTTGGGCACCACTGAAGTGCCCTGGACTGGCGACCTGAATCAGGTCACCGCCAGTGCCGAGGAAGAAGCCTATTTGCTCACCACTTTGGGCACTTATTTTGCCAACTACCGGAACCGCTGCCAGGTGGTCGAGCGCATGGCGGGGCTGCGGGTATTGCCAGCGGGTAGCGACAGGCCCACAGAGCGCAGTCGCGACGTGCAATTGGTGGTGGAGTTACAGGGAAAAAGTGCCTATGTAGCGATCTACGGCGGCAAGCTGACCGGCTATCGACTCACGGCGCAAAAAGTTATCGCCGCCCTGCAGCCAAGCCTCGGCAAACGCCAGGCCATCGCGGATACAGCCCACCTGCCACTGGCCCCTCCGGAGGGGTTAGCCCGCTGACCCAGGGTCGTTAGCGAGGGCACAACCGGCCACACCTGCAGGCCAGTCATAACTACAGAGCAGTGACCTTTTGCGCCGGACAGCGGGTGCAGCGATAAACTGTTACCAACTTGCCCTGTTTGACATCAAACTGTTTGTCTTTCCAGATTTTCCACTGGTGAAAGCCATGCTGACACATGCCCCGGCTTTTCGGCTTGGGCTTTTTGAACGGCAAAATATCGGCCATGGGCGTCTCCAGGCAAAGTTGGTCTAGCAACGCGGTGCTGTCTTGTTCTATAAAATCAGAGCGCCGTGTCCAAATGCACGGAATCACTGCCATTGATCCGGAACCAGCCAGCGATACTGTAGCGCTCAGCACGGGTTTCCAGCACCTCGTGGGGCAGATCTTCACTGAGAAAGGCAACCAGGGTACCGGCGCGGGGAGCAATGGCGATGCCAGCGTGATAACCCTCGGGATACAGCACCAGCTCGCCGCCGTCCCCCGGTTGCCAGTCACCGTTCAGATAGAGCACCGTCGACAGGCGGCGGTTGCCCTCGCCCTTGAAAGCATCCACATGGCGGAGATAAAAAGCGCCGGGGGGATAGTAAGCGAAATGGGATTCGTATTCGAACAGCCCGAGGAACAGCTCTCTGTTCACTCCCACTCTGACCTGCTCCATCAAGGCCAGCCAGTGCCGGTCGGCGGCTTCGACTTCTTCCAGCCAGTGTATGCGGTCGCGGCGGATCGCCGACATCACCTGCAGGTCAGTGCCGCGCCCGATACCGGCGCGCCGGTAATCTTCGATCGTTTTGGCACGGACTGCCAGAGGGCGCCAATGCTCCTCGTGGAGAAAGTTATCGATAACAGCCCAGCCCCTGGCTTCCAGGGCCGATACAAGAGTGGCGAGATGCGCGTCCGACAGGCGCACTCGATCAGAGTCAGGGCAGAACGATAGATTCGTCAAGCGTTGATCTCATGGAAGGCTGGTTATTCTACGTCAGCCAGCGCCAGGCTGCACAATAGTTTTTGATGTGTATCTTAGATGCTCGGCTTTATAGCAGAGTCGCGTGAGAGCTCTCGCTCGCGACTCTGCACTCGCGGGCGCTCGGAATTACTGCGCTACCAGTTCCTCCACAGCGGCGATAAACTCTTCCGAATCGGGACTCACGCGGCTGCCGAAATGGGCGGTAACCCTGCCCTCACCGTCCATCAAGTATTTGTTGAAGTTCCAGCCCGGTGCTTTTGTCTGTCGCGCCAACTCCTTGAAAAGCGGGTGGGCCTTGTCGCCCTTTACCGACACCGGCGACAGCATGGTAAAGGTGACGCCGTAGTTGATATAGCAAATTTCGGCGGTTTCTGACTCGCTGTCAGCTTCCTGGCGGAAGTCGTCGCTGGGGAAGCCGAGCACCCGCAGGCCTTTGTCGCTGTAGCGCTGATGCACCGCTTCCAGTGCCTCGAACTGGGGTGTAAAGCCACAGAAACTCGCAGTATTGACGATCAGGGTGGGCTGGCCGTGCCAGTCATCGCAGAGATTGATGGTTTCCTCGCTGTGCAGCTTCTTTATCTCGCCATCCAAAAAAGCCGGACAGTCACCGGCCTGCGCCAGCCAGGGCAGCGCCAGCCCTAACACAACAGTGCAGATACTGCTGCCGAGCCGGTCAAAGGTTGTCTTCATCTTGTTTCCTTCCTGTTTGTCTGTGCTATTCATCATAGCGCCACATCAATATGTTTCCATACTGTCGGCGCGCTTCTGTCTCCGGGGCGCCCTATAACCCGTCAGAATGGGCCATAATGTAGCGAATTCTTTCACTGAGAGGGCACTTGATGAGCAACAAGGGCAGACTATTGATGGTTCGGCACGGGCAGACGCCCGCCAATATAGACAAGGTGTGGCATGGCAGCACCGACACTCCATTGACCGATTTCGGTCGCCAGCAGGCACGTCTGCTGGGTGACTACTTCCATCGCATTGTCACTCCCGATGTTATCTACGCCAGCCCTCTGCAACGGGCCCGCGACACCGCTCAGGCGATCGCCAGCCGACACAATTTGTCCCTGGCTCTCGATGAGCGCCTCCAGGAGCTCTCCCTTGGCGAGTGGGAGGGCATCAGGTTCGACGACATTGAAATCCTTCACGGCGCCACAGGTGAGCTGTATGGCAACCCCGATTTTGCCGCACCGGGGGGCGAATCACAGCGGATGGTGCTCAACCGCATGGTGGCCGCTATCGACGACATCCTGCACCGTCATCCCGACCAGAACGTGGTGCTGGTTTCTCACGGCACAGCGCTGGGCATAGCCATCGCCCACTACTTGCACAACGATACCACCCGCTGGCTGGAGTATGTGAAGCACAATACCGCGGTGTCGGAGCTGTGCCCGATCACCCGCCAACTGCGCTCGTTCAACCGTATCGACCATCTCGAAGGGATCAGCGCCGAACTAGTCCTTCATAACCAGAAGGATGAGCTGGTACAAGACACTGCCTCATAGGAGAGACATCATGATCGGCCTATTATTACTACTCATTCTGCTGATCGCCCTCGCTGGCTGGGGAGCCAACCTGGTGGTGGCTGCCGCAGCGACGGCTGTTCTGACCCTGATCATCGCCGCGGCGGATCTGGCTGACACCTGGCTGGTGGTGATAGGCCTTGTACTTGCTGCCGTATTTGCCGCCCTCTCCTTCCGCCCCTTGCGGCGTCGCTTGATCAGCGACCCGGCGCTGAAATGGTTCCGCAAAGTACTGCCCAAGGTCTCCGACACCGAGCAGGAAGCCCTCGACGCTGGCACTGTATGGTGGGATGCCCAGTTGTTTTCCGGCGATCCCGATTGGAACAAGCTGCTGACGGCACCGGCGCCCCGCCTCAGCGCCGAGGAGCAGGCCTTTCTCGACGGCCCGGTGGAAACCCTGTGCCGCATGCTCGACAGCTGGCAGGTGCATCGCGATGGCGATCTGCCAGCGGAAGCCTGGCAGTACCTCAAGGATGAGCGTTTTTTCAGCCTTATCATCGACAAACAATACGGCGGTCGCAACTTCAGCGCTCTGGGCAACTCCGCTGTGGTAATGAAGCTGGCGAGCAGCAACCTGACGGCGGCCATCACGGTGATGGTGCCCAACTCCCTCGGCCCCGGTGAACTGCTCAGCCACTTCGGCACCCAGGCACAGCGCGATCACTACCTGCCGCGCCTGGCCTCCGGCGAGGATATTCCCTGCTTTGCCCTCACCGGCCCCGCCGCCGGTTCCGACGCCGCCGCCATGCCCGATCGCGGCGTCGTCTGCTATGGCGACTGGGAAGGCGAGCAAGTCCTCGGCCTGCGGCTCAATTGGGACAAGCGCTATATCACCCTGGCACCGGTGGCCACAGTCCTGGGGCTGGCCTTTAAAACCTACGACCCCGATGGGCTGCTGGGCGGTGAAGAAGAGCTCGGCTTCACCTGCGCCCTGGTACCGGT
>JALNZZ010000015.1 GCA_023229065.1 Porticoccaceae bacterium | reverse complement strand
ATTTCAGCGTATCGCTTCGGTTGAAGCTCAACTCAAAGACAGGAGTAATACATGACCACATCTACTGCCCGGATTCAAACGCAGGCACCAACGCGCTTAATGACCCGGCTGTGCAAACACTGGGCCCACAAATTTCCAGTGAGTCTCAATGAGCTGCAAGGTGAGATAGAATTGCCCATGGGAGTTTGCCGACTGTACTGTACCGAAGAGCTGACTGTGGAGCTGGAAAGTGACAGCGAGCAGATGCCACTCTTGCAGCAGGTAGTGGCCGACCACCTGCTGCGCATGGCGGGCAAAGAAGAACTTGCCATCGCCTGGCAATAATCGTACGAGACGCTCTGGTAATATATTTTTATCATTCCCCAGCGTGGGGAGTGATGTTGATCAGCACCCTTTGAAGCATAACGAGTCGAGACAGGAGAAACACCATGAACAACGACACCAAACACCGCTATGGCAGGATTTCCCGGCTTTTCCACTGGGGTATAGCCGTGCTGATCGGCTGGCAGCTACTGAAATTCTTTGACCGTATTGCCGACGGGGAACATTGGATAGGACAAACCCTGGTTCCCTGGCACATTTCTATCGGCACTCTGGTGTTGTTGTTGGTTGTGCTGCGGATTTTGTGGGTAGCAAAACAACGCGGCAACCGGCCTGAACATGACCCGGCTACTAGCTTTCTGGTCAAAAGCGGTCATTTTCTGCTCTACGCCGGCATGGTACTGCTGCCTGTTACAGGTATTCTCACCATGTTGGGCAACGGTTATGGGCTTACCGCTTTCGGTATCCAGCTGGCCGCTCAAGGCGAAGAAATCTCCTGGATGGCAAGCCTCGGCAGCCTCCACTCGCCCATCGCCTGGTTGCTGCTGATCCTGATTGTCGGCCATATCGGTATGGCACTGCTGCACCACTTCGTCAAGAAAGACGATGTACTGCGGCGCATGTTGTAACTGTACTCATTTTACCGCCAGCAGCCGACCTAGCCATTTGGCTGCTGGCTTTACCCTTATCCTTTAGCCCTTAATACCGCAGCTTCCGCAAAACCATGAACGATAAACCCGCTACACTGAACTGCCCGACCTGCAAAAAAACCGTGCTCTGGACAGAGGAATTTCCCTTCCGGCCCTTCTGCTCCAAGCGCTGCCAGCAAATTGATTTTGGTGACTGGGCCATGGAGCGACACAGCATCCCTGGAGAGCCCAGTATCGACCTTGAAGATGATGGCGAATATCAAGAGCACTGAATCCGCCCGGGCTACCCTTCTACTCAGCTGCTTCTTTACTCGTCGGGCAACATAAGCCCCAAAACAGAACCCGTCTGGCTACTTTCTCTGCAGCAACAAGCCTCTGCTATTACCAGCAATCAGGTGGTGTGCGAGCTCCTCTGGGATTATCGGCAGTGACGCTGAGAGTAATCGTTGCGCAGCCAGTATCGTTGTTCTGCCCGCCTTGTTCAGTGGCAAGTGCCTTGGCTGTATAGCCAGTAGCACTGGCATTTTCCAAATCTAAAGTGTAGTAGCCCTGCTGGGACACCTCGTCGCCAAAACCAAGCTCAGTCAACGAACTGTGGTAACTGCTGTGACTGGCACGCCACTTTTCCTGAAGCCCCTGGATCAATAGCAGTGCATCGTAGGCGTCGGCCCGGCGGGCTTTGCGCACCTGCCCCTGGTAGGCTGGCAACGCAATCGCGGCCAGAATGCCGACCACAATCACGGCAGTTATTAATTCAATAAGCGTAAAGCCCTGTTGCTTTTTACCCTGAGTCTGCTCCTTGGCTGTCATCGCCATAAGCTCCACGTCTCACTGTAAACAACTCTTATCCTGGCGCAGCAAAAAATTTAAAGCGGCTTTCACACTCACTGGCGCGCTCCGCTTTATCAGCTGTGTCAGGCACTGGCTACTCATTATCCACGGTCGAGAAAGGCCACAGGGCTGCGGCCTTCTCCGCAGTATCTGCAGCCCGGACCAAACTGAGAAGATTAGCTGCATCTCGACCGGGTTCCACCACTCTGATCCTCGAAGCAATCGCTGCTTGTCTCAGCCTGTCGTCTCTGTCTCGCCAACTGACACTAACGCGAACATCTCTGAGGTCGGTGCCAGCAATATCACAGCGCAGGACAAAATTGACCAAGCCGCTGCCCCGACCTTCCCTGCCCGGGCAGGAGCCAGCAATAACTGGTGACAATCTGGCATCATCAATACTCAAAAAACTGGTGAGCTCATTCAATTTATATTCCGCCAGAGCGACGGCTTCAGTCTGAGCCCTGGCCTCGGCATTGTTACGCTGCACTGCACCTTGAAAGGACAACAGGACCAATAAGCCCGCCGTTAATACGATGGAGGAAACCAGTGCTTCCACCAAGGTGAAACCCCGTTGTCGCCGCCCGGCAAAGGACTCAGAATAATCGACCATTATCAGACCTCCTTTTCTGACAAAAATGTCTCTCTTGGCAACACAGCAAACAGGACCTAAGACCTTGCCATTAAAAATCGCGCCAGCTGCCGGGCAGCTGCAGAATTTCGACCGTTGCAAGGCCGGGCTCGATTTTTCCCTCGGCACGGGGCCCAATCGCGCTGGGGCTAAAATCCCATACCTGTCCATAGACGCTTGCCGTAGTGCTCAAACCTGCAATAGAGCCGCCCACAGCAACAGTGCCATAAATAGTGGCAGTGCCCCAGTCATGGTTTTCGCAGTCAGTGGCTGCGTAATAGACCAGCCCATAAATAGCGATCTCACCTCTGATTCTGGGACAACCCACAGCCTCGGTGAAGTAAAGGACGTAAGGGCGATAATTAATATTGTCCAAGGGAGTGCGCCAGTCGCCGTGCTTTCCACCACTAAAACTGTAACCCTGATGCCGGTGAGGATTGTTGCTGTCATCCAGGTCGATCACATAGACACGCTCTGGTTCGCGCTGCTCGATCTCCCGCAGTCGCTCTTCCAGTTGCTCCTCCGGCAAGCCAAAAATGGTTTCCGACAGAGTTCTCACCTCAGACGGGGCTACAATATCGCCCCCGTGAAGATTGAGGCTACTGCTATCAATACAAGAGGGATTCCCTTGCGAAGTGCCGATGGCAACACCTTGATAAGGATAAATAACAAGCTCACCAGCTACCTCGCTCAAACAATTCTCCACCACCAGAGGTGGAGCAGCGAGCAAATCACCACCGTGGAATAAGCCTATTCTGCCCAACATCAGTTCTGCTGATACTGTTTTGGCCACATGGCTGTCAGCCTCAGCAGTGGCCGTGGAAATGACTCTCACCACCACCGGCCCCGCTCCACCACCGACACCATCGAGCGCTGTCACCAGTTCATAAGCCAGTTTGTGCTGGTAGCTATCCACTCCTGCGTTAACCCCCAAGTGATCTGCAATACCCACAGGCGCGACCACCTCTCCCGCATCGCCACGACTCCAGGACAGTTGTGACCAGCCGTCCCAAAACCACTGAATTCCAAACTCCAGCCCGCCCACTGCCGCTGCATGCACCTCTTTGCCACGCACATCGTGCCCGGTGTACTTTTGCTCGAATAGCCCCACACGGGCAACCGTCAAAGTAGCAATAGTCGCTACCAGCAAGAGAGTAATAGTGATTGTCAGCGTCGCAATTCCTCTCTGCCACTCTGAAAAAATGTCCTTTTTCATACTGCTTCTCTCCTTTTTGTCACACCTTTAACTTTCTGGCTGAAAGGGATTAAAGCGGTCATTCCTAAGCTTGACGAAGTTCTCCAGCCCCGTGGCCACGGTCGGGTCGCTGGTCAGCTGCGCCGCCACAGCAACTCTGATACCGCGGTGCTCGACACAAAGGATTGCCTCTCTATCGGGCAAGATACCTATATCGGGCAAGGTATCTGCGCTGATGGATGAAGGCTGACAAGACCCACTGGGGATACCATCGTCAGAGACGCTGTACATCGCAGCGGAGCTGGTACTGTTCTGATAGCTATCGAGCTCAAACAAGAGCTCGGTGACCGTCACGGTGGCATCAGTGAGAGCCTGCCAACCAGAGCTGTCACAGGCGTGGGCCCCAGCAGTTTTTATCTGTATCGCCCCATCGTTGAGACGAAAGCCAAAATTTTCAAAATCGTTTGTGCTTTTACCGCCATCGCGATCAATATCGTAGCTATAGAGAATACAGCTGCCGTTGGCGTCGATGGTGATGCTTCCCATCTCTCGCATCAACGGTGTTACCACCAGATAGAAATCACGAATATCCACCTTGCCATCGCCATTGGCATCCGTCAGCTCCCAGGTGGCCCGCCAATTGATATAGCCCGAGCGCTGCAGCTCTTTGGTCATCAGCTCCATAGCTGCCCGCAACTGCTGGTTGAGCCGTGCTGCCTGCAAGGCGCTTACCGCCGCGGTGGAAAGATTCAGGAAAGCGGACAAGGCAGCGGTGAGCAAAACCAGGCTGATGGTCATACCGACCATCAGCTCGACGAGGCTAATGCCTGCTTGGCAGGGACGACTTGCAGCCTTCAGCACGACGGATATCCTCCGAGGCTACTCCCCTGGGCTGCACACAAGCGAACTCGCCCACTGACCCCGACCCTGACCTCCACCCTGGTATTGCCACTGATTACGGCAATGCTACCGCCGGGGCTGGCATTGCCGCGCAGACGGTTGAAGCTTGTGCTATTGCCTGGGAAGTTGCTGCTAATAGCAACAGTCGGAAAGTCATCGCCACTCACCACCTGGCGTACCGGCTCGCCAGCCACCTCAATGGTACAAGCGCTGTCGCCGGCAAGTTGAGTGCAGTCACAGCGCGGTGTGGCGGAAAACCCCAGGCACCAGGCGCTGCTATCAATGACCAGCGACAGGTTCTGATCGCGGATGGGGCCTTCAGCTTTGGCCTGCAAAATCAGGCCGAGGATTTCCTCTGCGGCCTGACGAACCCGGGCTCTTTCAAAATAGGCGTGGTACGAAGGGACTGCTGCGAGGGCAATAATGGCAAGAATTGCCACTGCGACCAGCAGCTCGATAAGAGTCACCCCACGAGCGTTACAACCGGTGGCGGGCAGACGATGAAAAGACAGTACACAACTGATGGAAGTGGGCATAACCGTCGTCCTTGACAGCAATAGCGTAGAATTTGGGCCACGACAACGTGGTTCAGACGAGTATAGCCGCGTTCAGACAGGATGCAAACCTTGCCTGTTGCAGGCCTTATTTCGCGCTTAACAGAGCATCGAGAATTGGCTGATTGGCGGCGGGGAAGTCGTAATTGCCAATATCATTCAGGGCTACCCAGCGCACCTGTTGGCCTTCGTTGCCAGTGGGGGTGCCGGCAAACTCCCACACCTGCCAGATATCGAGAAATACCGCCTTGTCGGGGTACTGGTGATGCACCTCCAGAAAAGGCTCAGCGCGAATGGTCCGGATATCCAGCTCTTCCTCCAATTCGCGCTGCAGGGCGACAAGCGCCGCCTCGCCAACATCCACCTTGCCGCCGGGAAACTCCCACAAGCCGCCTTGATGAAGGTGATCCGGCCGCTTGGCCAACAGGATTCGCTCCCCATCCGGATGATTGATGATGGCAGCTACGACGTGGATATGTTTAGCCATAGAGATAGAAGACCCTGAAAAAGATGGCGCTGAACGAGCCAGGCAGGGAGCACAGGTCCACTCTCATGCCCTCTTGAAACACCTCGCCCGTCAGGTCCTGTATTCGGCATTGATGGTTACATACTCGTGCGACAAGTCGCAGGTCCACAGGGTCTCGCTGGCCTGGCCGCGCCCCAAGTGGATGCGGATAGTTATTTCTTCTTTGTCCATCACCGCCTGACCGGCCTGCTCGGTGTAACTGGCGGCACGCCCACCCTTTTCGGCGATCAGTACATCGCCAAGCCATACCGAGACGTTGTCGACATTGAGGCCGGCGATACCGGCGCGCCCGATCGCCGCAAGAATACGCCCCCAATTCGGGTCAGAGGCAAACAAGGCCGTCTTGACCAACGGCGACTCTGCAACGGTGTAACCCACCGCCAGGCATTCTTCACTACTGGCACCGCCCTCAACAGTGATGGTAATAAACTTGGTAGCCCCCTCGCCGTCGCGGACAATGGCCTGGGCCAGATCGCGACAAACCTGGTCAAGAGCCTCCTGAAACTGGTGACAATTCTCACTATCCACAGCGACACCGCTGGCACCGGTGGCCACCAGAGTGACGGCATCATTGGTGGAAGTATCTCCGTCGACAGTAATGCGATTAAAGGAGCGGTTGACCGCCAGGGTCAACATGTCCTGCAACTGCCCGGGGGCCACCTGCGCATCTGTCGCTACATAACCGAGCATGGTGGCCATATTGGGCTTGATCATGCCAGCCCCCTTGGCGATCCCCGTAATAGTCACAGGTACTCCATTGAGCTCAAGGCGCTGGCTCGCTCCCTTCGGACGGGTATCCGTAGTCATAATACCGACCCCGGCGTCGGACCAGCCACCCTCCTCGAGGGCAGTCAACGCCGCTGGCAGGGCAGCGGCAATCTTGTCCACCGGCAAGGGCTCACCGATAACGCCAGTGGAGTACGGGAGAATCGCCGCACTATCACAGCCCGCCAAAGCGGCGAGGGCAGCGCACACGCGGTTGGCATTGTGCAGTCCCTCGGCACCAGTACCGGCATTGGCATTACCGGTGTTGGTAACCAGATAGCGCAGCTGGGAACCCTCCCGCTGGCCAAGGTGCAACTTGGCTACCTGAACCGGCGCAGCACAGAAGGCATTCTGAGTGAAAGTGGCAGCAACGCTGGCACTTGCGTCGAACGCCATCACCACCACGTCTTTGCGGCCCGGTTTCTTGATTCCCGCAGAGGCGGTGCCGAGCCGAAATCCCTTGACAGGGTACATGGTGGGGAAAGTGTCTTTGCCTACGGGCATACGTCGTTATCCTCAGCCTTAATTGTCTTGACGATAATTGATAAATACAGGGCAATTCCCAGTACAGATAAAATCAGGCCACAAATACAGAGGGCCCGATCAACTTAGCTTACCGTGGCAGTGCTTGTACTTCTTGCCCGAGCCACAAGGGCAAGGATCATTGCGCCCCACTTTCTCGCCTTCGCGCACGAAGGGCTGCTGCTCCAGATCTGGCTGCGGCGCTGCAGTGGGAGCCTCCTCTGCCAAAGCACTGCTTTCAGCGTGCTGGAACTCCATTTTTTGCTGTGCCTGGGCTTCCAGCTGGCGGCGCTCAAGCTCTTCCACTTCGCTGTGACTGCGCACTTCGAGACGGCTGAGGAAGCGGATAGTTTCCAGTTTGATGTTGTCGAGCATGCTCTCGAACAAGGCAAAGGATTCCCGCTTGTATTCCTGCTTGGGGTTTTTCTGAGCGTAAGCTCGCAGCCCGATACCCTGCCGCAGGTGGTCCATGTTGGACAGGTGTTCTTTCCATTGCAGATCGAGTACCTGCAACATGATCTGCTTCTCGATCACGCGGATATCGGGGCCGATGCGCTCGACTTTGTCCTGATAAGCAGCGTTCACGGCCTCTATCACCATACCGCGCAGCTTTTCTTCGTGCAGGCGCTGATCGTCGTGAAACCACTGCTGGATAGGGAGTTGCAGACCAAAATCTGCCTCGATGGCATCTTCCAGGCCCTCGACATCCCACTGCTCCGGCAAACTCTGCGGAGGAATGAAAGTACCGATGACCTGATTCACCACATCCACCCGTACGGCATCGATCACGTCGCTGATGTTGTCGGCTTCCAGCAATTCATTGCGCTGGTTATAGATCACCTTGCGCTGGTCATTGGCGACATCATCAAACTCCAGCAGCTGCTTGCGGATATCAAAGTTGCGTCCCTCCACCTTGCGCTGGGCCTTTTCGATGGAGTTGGACACCATCCGATGTTCAATAGACTCACCTTTTTGCATACCCAGGGCGCGCATCATGTTGCGCACCCGGTCGGAGGCGAACAGGCGCATCAGCGGATCTTCAAGCGACAAGTAAAAGCGCGACACGCCCGGGTCACCTTGACGACCGGCACGACCTCGCAGCTGATTATCGATGCGGCGGGACTCGTGGCGCTCTGTACCGAGAATATGCAGGCCGCCAGCGGCCAGCACTTGCTCATTGCGAACCTTCCATGCCTCCTTGATGGCGGCGATCTGTTCTTCGCTGGGGTTCTCCAGCTCGGCCACTTCCGCTTCCCAGCTGCCTCCCAGCACAATATCGGTACCGCGACCGGCCATGTTGGTAGCAATAGTCACCGTACCTGGGCGACCGGCCTGGGCAATAATGCTGGCTTCTTTCTCGTGGAACTTGGCATTGAGCACCTGGTGGTCAATACCCGCCTTGGTAAGCACGCCAGAGACATATTCGGAGGACTCAATAGATACCGTCCCCACCAGTACTGGCGCACCCTTCTCGACACAGGCCTTGATATCTTCGATCACTGCCTCATATTTCTCCTCCTGGGTGAGGAACACAAGATCATTGAGATCCTTGCGGCTTACCGGACGGTTGGTGGGGATCACCACCACGTCGAGGCCGTAGATCTGGTTGAACTCGAACGCCTCGGTATCGGCAGTTCCTGTCATACCCGCCAGTTTGCCGTAGATACGGAAATAGTTCTGGAAAGTGGTGGAAGCCAAAGTCTGGCTCTCACTCTGAATATTGACCCCTTCCTTGGCCTCAATGGCCTGGTGCAGTCCTTCGGACAAACGGCGGCCTGGCATGGTGCGCCCGGTATGCTCATCAATCAGCACCACCTGGCCATTCTGGACAATGTACTCGACATCCCGATGGAACAGGTTGTGGGCGCGCAGGGCGCTGTGAATATGGTGCACCAGTCCCAGGTTCACCGCCTGGTAGAGACTGTCGCCGGCAGCCAGCAGCCCCTCGCTACTCAACAGCTCCTCGGCCTTCTGGTGACCGGCCTCGGTGAGCTCCACCTGGCGGGTCTTCTCATCGATAACAAAGTCGCCGGGGCTGTCCTCGCTCTCCCGGTCCAGCATCTGGACCAAGGCGTTGATGCGCTTGTAGAGTGCCGAACTATCCTGGGCAGCGCCGGAAATGATCAGGGGCGTGCGGGCCTCGTCGATCAAGATGGAGTCCACTTCGTCGACCACCGCGAAGAAATGGCCGCGCTGGGACTTGTCCTCCAGGCGCAGCGCCATATTGTCGCGCAGATAGTCGAAGCCGAACTCGTTGTTGGTGCCATAGGTGATATCCGCACCGTAGGCTTCCTTGCGGCTCACCGCCACCAGCTTGTGCTGGGCGCCCGGCTCCGCTACCAGAAAAGAGTTGGGCGTATCCTGACCCCGAAAGGACTGGATGATACCGACGCTGAGACCGAGGGTCTGATAGACCGGCGCCATCCACTGGGCATCCCGTGATGCCAGGTAGTCGTTGACCGTTACGATGTGGACGCCCTTGCCCGGCAGGGCATTGAGGTAGCTCGCCAAAGTCGCCACCAGCGTCTTGCCTTCACCGGTGCGCATCTCGGCGATCTTGCCCTCGTTAAGGGCCATGCCACCGATCAGCTGGACATCGAAGTGGCGCAACCCGAGAGCGCGGCGCGCCGCCTCACGCACTGCCGCAAAAGCCTCCGGCAGCAGACTGTCGAGGGTTTCACCTTTATCGAGGCGAGCGCGAAATTCGTCTGTCTTGGCGCGCAGCTCGGCATCACTCAAACTCTGGAACGATTCTTCCAGACTGTTGATCTGCTTGACGGTCTTGCGCATCCGCTTGAGAACACGATCGTTCTTACTACCCAATACCGCTTTGAGAATCTTGGCAACCATATGTGGCCCTTAACTTTAATCCGGTAACTGTGAACAACTGATGAAGGCACCCGCCGATGCGGGCATGATGCGGAGGGAGACTAACGAAGGGTACTCTTGATATAAGAGGACGGGTCTACAGTGCGGCCGTTTTTGTGGACTTCAAAATGCACATGGGTGCCGGTGGAGCGACCTGTGCTGCCCATGGCGGCAATCAACTGACCCTTTTCCACCAGGTCGCCGACCTGAACTTTATTCTGCTCGTTATGGGCGTAGCGGGTAACAAACCCCTCGCCGTGGTTGATTTCCACCAGGTTGCCGTAAGCACCGTGCTTACCGGACCAGGTCACCACCCCAGCGGCCACCGCCACGATCTCGGTACCGGGCTTGCCGGGAAAATCGATACCGCCATGCCAACTGCGGCGACCAGTGAAAGGGTCGGTCCGATAGCCGTATCCCGAGGAAATATAGCCTTTCTCCACCGGCCGACCGGAAACAGTGCTGCGCTCCCGCAGTTGGCGGTCAGAGAGCAATGACTCGAGGATGGCCAACTGCTGCTCGCGGCTTTCGATGTGGATATCCAGCTCCTGAAACAGGTGCTGCAGGTTGCTGTCGTAGAGCTCTTCACCGCCCGCATCAGGGCCACCGAGGGCCGGACTGGAGCTGAAGTCGAACTCGCCGTCGTCCAGCTCAGCCATAACGGTGAGTCTTTCGCCAAGGGCATCAAGACGCACCAGGCGGGCCTGCAACTGGGCCAGCTTGAGGGACAAGGCTTCCAGTTGCCGGCGGGCGTCCTCGCGACCTTCGGCTACCGCACGCCGCTGATCTGCCAGTTCGTCCTTAAGATTGCCGACAGTACCTTCCAGCAGTGAGCCAGCACCGCTGCCGCCCAGCTGGAAACCTAACAGCATACCGGCACCTACCGGCATGCCCAGCACGCACAGGGACAGTAGCACCTTGGCCCAACTGTTGATGTTAATCGTGCGAGAGCGATTGCGGCCCTCGCCTTTGCCGCCGCTGCAAAAAATGATCTTCACGCCTTTTCCCCCTCCGCGATCCACCCTGCTCGCGCACTCTGATGCGCAAACGGGTCAGGCTTGAGGAAAGACAGGGTCATCATTACGCTGGCTGCAGATAAGAAATGGGGGCGCTGGCACTGTCGTCAAACGACACCATCTCCCAGCTGTCAGGGCTGGCCAGCAGCTTGCGCAACAGGGCGTTGTTGAGTCCGTGGCCAGACTTGACCGCCTCGTACTCGCCGATCAGGCTATGCCCCAGCAGATAGAGGTCCCCGATGGCGTCGAGAATCTTGTGTTTGACAAACTCGTCCTTGTAGCGCAAGCCATCCTCGTTGAGCACCTGCTCGCGGTCCACCACAATGGCGTTATCCAGACTGCCGCCGCGCACCAACCCCTTGGAGCGCAGGTATTCAATTTCGTGCATAAAGCCAAAAGTACGGGCCCGGCTCACCTCTTTGACGAAAGAGGTACTGGAAAAGTCCACACTGGCCGTGAGCGGCTCGCTCTTGAATACCGGGTGGTTGAACTCAATGGTGAAAGAGATCTTGAAGCCTTCAAAGGGGCGAAACAGAGCCACCTTGTCGCCATCCCGCACCTCGATAGGTTTGGTGATGCGGATAAATTTTTTGGCGGCCTCCTGCTCGGCGATACCGGCAGACTGAATCAGAAACACGAAAGGGCCCGAACTGCCATCCATGATCGGCACTTCAGGAGCCGTCAGCTCGACAATCGCATTGTCGATGCCGAGCCCCGCCATGGCGGACAACAGGTGCTCGATGGTGGACACTCGCACTGAACCGTTGACCAAAGTGGTGGACAGCGTGGTATCGCCGACGCTGGTGGCCTCGGCCTTGATGTCCACTGGCGGATCGAGATCGGTACGACGAAACACGATCCCGCTATCCACAGGGGCGGGTTTGAGGGTGAGATACACCTTGTCCCCGGTGTGCAGGCCGACACCGGTGGCACGAATAGTATTTTTCAGCGTACGCTGCTTGATCACTGGCCAAGTCTCTACTCGAACCGAAAAGGTTCGGGATAAAAGGACGCGAATAGTAGCAGAGATAGGGGGTAGCTCCAACCGGGGCTGTTGCAGTAACGCGCACAGCACAGGAAGAGCACCTCCAGCTTAAAACTGAAGCCTGCCTAAACCAGGGGTGCTACCGGCGCGCAGGCCTTGCTACCTGCGACACCGGCGCAGCCGCCCGTGCCGCGGAGGGGGTTCGCGGCATGGGGAGCCCCGCACAATCAGCGCGGGTCTGGGTACCGAACGGTCAGTCCGCCTGGCGGCGCAAGAAAGCCGGAATATCCAGGTAGTCCATATCACCGTCTATTTGATGCGGCTCCATCTTGTGCGCCGCAGCACCATCCGTGAAGGACATCGAGCGCCCACCGCGAAGACTCGGAGGACGGTCCAGGCTGCGATAGTCGGGCTCGCCACGGAGGCCGCGACCACTACTGCTCTCGGACACCACCTGCATCGGCTTGCTGAGCTCTTCCTGAGCACCGAGACCGGTAGCCACCACAGTGACGCGCAGCTCATCGCCCAGATCCATATCAATGGCAGTACCCACCACTACAGTGGCGTTGTCGGAAGCGAACTCCTCGACGATCTCGCCCACATCGGAGAACTCACCGAGAGACAGATCGGGGCCGGCAGTGATGTTGACCAGAATGCCACGTGCGCCCTGCAGATTGATATCATCCAGCAGCGGACTGTGAACGGCTGCTTCGGCGGCAATGCGGGCGCGGTCTTCACCGCTGGCCGTACCGCTGCCCATCATCGCCATGCCCATCTCGCCCATCACGGTGCGCACGTCGGCGAAGTCGACGTTGATCATGCCGGGGCGGATGATCAGGTCGGCGATGCCCTGCACTGCACCCAGCAGCACATCGTTGGCAGCACGGAAGGCGTCGAGCAAGCTCATGTTTTTACCCAGTACCGCCAACAGCTTCTCGTTGGGGATGGTGATCAGCGAGTCGACATTTTCCTTGAGCTGGCGAATGCCTTCTTCGGCGATGGCCATGCGCTTCTTGCCCTCGAAAGAGAACGGGCGAGTCACCACTGCCACGGTGAGAATACCCAGCTCGCGGGCCACATCAGCAACCACGGGGGCAGCCCCAGTACCGGTACCGCCGCCCATGCCAGCGGTGACGAATACCATGTCGGCACCCTGCAGCACGTCGGCGATGCGGTCGCGGTCCTCCATCGCCGACTGGCGACCGACCTCCGGGTTGGCTCCGGCACCCAGGCCCTTGGTGATGCCGTTGCCCAATTGCAGCAGGGTGGTGCCCTGCAGATCCTTGAGCGCTTGAGCATCGGTATTGGCACAGATGAACTCGACACCCTGCACCTGACTTTCGATCATGTGTCTGACGGCGTTGCCACCGCCCCCACCGACACCGATCACCTTGATTTCCGCGCATTGCGGAATGTTATCCACGATTTCAAACATGTTGATTACCCCTCGGTTGGTTGATTACAAAAGTTGATAAAACGTTTCCCTTTGCCCCGTTTATCCCGACCGCGCCTGCTGGCACTGTCAGAGATCCCCCTGAAACAGGCCCTTGAGCCTGCCCAGCATTTTGCTCATGGCCCCGCTCTTTTCCTTGCCGCGCCGCTGGTGCTGGCGGTTGCCCTCGTGGTGCTGCTGCATGCCGTAGAGCAACAGTCCCACGCCAGTGGAATAGATCGGGTTGTTGACGATGTCGGTAAGGCCCCGAATATCGTGGGGTGCCCCTACCCGTACCGGCATATGAAAGATTTCCTCTGCCAGCTCTACCACGCCTTCCATTTTCGAGGTGCCACCGGTCAGCACGATGCCGGCCGCCATCAGGTCTTCGTAGCCACTGCGACGCAGTTCGGCCTGAACCATGGAAAACAGCTCGTCGTAGCGCGGCTCCACCACCTCCGCAAGGGCCTGTCGCGACAGGTCGCGGGGCGCGCGGTCCCCGACGCTGGGTACCTTGATGGTTTCACTGGGGCCGGCCAGCTTGGCGAGGGCGCAGGCGTAGCGAATCTTCAGCTCCTCAGCGTGAGCGGTGGGCGTCCGCAGGGCCATGGCGATATCGTTGGTCACCTGGTCGCCGGCGATGGGGATCACCCCGGTGTGGCGAATGGCGCCCTCCGAGAAAATGGCGATATCCGTGGTGCCGCCGCCGATATCCACCAGGCACACTCCGAGCTGCTTTTCGTCGGCAGTCAGTACTGCGTGGCTCGCGGCCAGCTGTTCGAGAATGACATCCTCTACCTCCAGGCCGCAGCTGCGGATACACTTCTTGATGTTCTGAGCGGCATTGGCAGCACAGGTCACCAGATGAACCTTGGCCTCAAGACGCACCCCCGACATGCCCAGAGGCTCTTTCACTCCCTCCTGGTTGTCGATGATGAACTCCTGAGGCAGCACATGGAGGATCTCCTGATCGGCGGGAATAGCCACTGCCCGCGCTGCATCAATGACTCTTTCAACATCCTGCGGCAGCACTTCGCGGTCGCGGATGGCAACGATGCCGTGGGAGTTGAGACTGCGCATATGGCTGCCGGAAATACCGGCATACACGGAGTGGATATGGCAGCCGGCCATCAGCTCAGCTTCCTCGATAGCGCGCTGGATGGCATGCACAGTCGACTCGATATTTACCACTACGCCTTTTTTCATACCGGTAGATGTGTGCATGCCGGTACCGACGATCTCCAGCTTGCCCTCGGGGCCCGCCACTCCGACGATCGCCACCACCTTTGAGGTGCCGATATCGAGGCCCACGATCATTTGCTCATTGCTGGCGCTAGCCATTTGTCGCCCTCTTTGCGGTTGCCGTGCCACTGCTCTCTGAGTGGGTCACGGTGTTGTTCACTGTTGTCTGCTCTTCCGTTTTCCAGCGCACGGCGACGCCGTTGCCGTAACGGATATCAATGTTGTCAATCTGGTCCAGCCGCACCGCCAATGCTCTCTCCCACACCCGCAGGAAGCGCTGGATTTTTTCCACCACCTGATCGCGTCCCACCGCCAGAGCCGGCCCCTCGGCGAAACGCAAATGCCAGCCGCCGCGGGCTCCCATGCGGAATTCGGCAATGTGCAATCCAGTGGACTGCAGCAGCTGGGTAAACATGCGGTACTGCTGCATCACCTCCCGCTCCATGCCCGCCGGACCGGCCAGCAGAGGCAGCTCAGCAAGCTCCTCGACCTCGCCTACATCCAGAGGGCGACCGCGATTGTTGAGCACCCCGCTGTCACCCCAGCGGGCGATGGGCACTTCTTCGTGAATCACGATTACCAGACGGTCGGGCCACTGGCGCCGGGCACTGGCGGCCGCTACCCACGGATGCTCCTCAAGAGCGCTACTGATGTCCTTCAGATTGAGGCTGAGAAAGCCACCGCTGAGATTGGCAGCCACGATATCCTCTACCTCGCGGGTGCTGAGATAGGTGATCTCGCCGTCTACACCGATCAGAGCAATGGGCACATCCAAGGTGCGGTACAGATAGCCCAGCCCCCACAACCCGGCTGCCAGCACTGTCATACCCAGCGCTGCTACCAGCAGGCGACCAAGCACAACAGCAACGCGGCGCGGCGATTTTCTCGCCGCAGCACTGCGCTCCTGTCGCCAGCTCGCCGCACTGCTCATCAGGCCTGTCCTCCTTCGCTGGCAGCGGCCGGCATGACGGGTGCCACTTGTACCTGGGCAGCAGCCCCGGCGGTGTCGAGAATGCGCAGTACCAGAGTTTCAAAATCGATTCCCCGAGCCTTCGCGGCCATCGGTACCAGACTGTGATCCGTCATGCCCGGCACGGTGTTTACCTCCAGCAACTGGAAGTTGCCGCTGTCGTCGAGCATCACATCCACCCGCCCCCAGCCGCCGCAACCGAGGCTGTCGAAGGCCGCCAGAGCCAGGGCCTTGAGTGCCTCCTCACGCTCAGCAGGCAAACCACAGGGGCACAGATAACGGGTGTCATCGCGCAGATACTTGGCTTCGTAGTCGTAGAAACCTCTCTCTGTCTCCAGTTTGATGGGCGGCAGCGCCTCGCCGTCGAGGATCGCTACCGTGTACTCCGCACCGGCCAGCCAGGCCTCGGCGATCACCTCATCGCCGAGGGCCGCAGCAACTCGCCAGGCGCTTTCCAGCTCGGCGGCGCTGGCGGCGCGGGCCATGCCGATACTGGAGCCTTCACGGCTGGGCTTGACCATCGCCACTCCACCGAGATCAGCCAGCACGGCCGCCCAATCGCTGGAGGCATTGAGAGAGGCAAAGTCTGCAGTGGGTAAACCCAGGCCCTTCCACAACAACTTGGTGCGCATCTTGTCCATGGCCAGGGCCGAAGCCAGTACACCGCTGCCGGTATAAGGCAAACCGAGGAATTCCAGCGCACCCTGCAGGGTGCCATCCTCACCACCGGGGCCGTGCAATACGATGAACACCCGATCCGGGGCCAGAGCAGTCAGGTCAGCGACAAGGCTTGGGCCAGCGTCGATGCCGACCGCGTCGACCCCGCCGGCCAGCAGAGCTTTCAGCACTTGCGTACCGCTGTTCAGAGATACTTCCCGCTCTGCGGACGTACCACCGTAGAGCACTGCTACCTTGCCAAACCGAGCAGCCATCGCCGCTTTTGCTCCTACCGTGTTATCAATCATCAGCGCAGCTCCCTGTCGGCCAGCAGCCGGACCAGGCGACCCACGCTACCTGCACCCTGGGTAATGACAATGTCCCCTCCGCGCACCAGGTTGGCGACAATATCGGGCACCTCCTCAATGGTGCTGGCATACACCGGGTCCACCAGACCGCGCTGGCGGATGGTGCCGCACAACTGGCGGCTGGTGGCGCCCGGTATCTCAGCCTCGCCAGCGCTGTACACTTCGTTGACGATCAATACGTCGCAGGTGGACAGCACCTGTACGAAGTCTTCATACAGGTCGCGGGTGCGACTGTAGCGGTGGGGCTGAAAAATCATCACCAGGCGGCGGTCGGGCCAGCCGTCGCGCACGGCCTTGATCGTCGCGGCCACCTCGCGGGGATGATGGCCGTAATCGTCCACCAGCATGGCGGTGCCGCCCGGAACGGGGTACTCACCGTATACCTCAAAGCGCCGCCCCACTCCCTGGAAGCTCTCCAGGCCACGCAAAATAGCGTCGTCGCCGATTCTTTCGTCGCTGCATACAGCAATGGCTGCCGTAGCGTTCAAGACATTGTGAACACCGGGAATATTCAGCTTTACCTCAAGAGTGGGGAGACCGTCGGGACGCTGCACCTTGAAACGCGAGGTGCGCTCCTTGAGGCTGACATCACTGATGCGGAAGTCTGCCGCTTCATCGAAGCCATAGGTCAGTACCGGACGCGATATCTGGGGAATAATGGACCGCACATGGGGGTCGTCGAGACACAGTACCGCCAGGCCGTAGAACGGCAAGTTGTGGAGAAACTCCACAAAGGTGGCGGTGAGCCGACTGAAGTCGAAACCGTAAGTTTCCATGTGGTCGGCGTCGATATTGGTCACTACCGATACCATCGGCTGCAAGTGCAGGAAGGAGGCATCGCTCTCGTCTGCCTCAGCCACCAGATAGCGACTCTCACCGAGCCCTGCATTGGTACCAGCACTGTTTACCCGCCCCCCGATCACGAAGGTCGGGGCCATGCCATCCTCGGCGAGAATGGCAGAAATCAGACTGGTCGTTGTGGTCTTGCCGTGGGTGCCAGCCACCGCTATACCGTGGCGATAGCGCATCAGCTCAGCCAGCATCTGGGCGCGGCGCACCACCGGGATGCGCTGGGTACGCGCAGCGTCGATTTCCGGATTGTCCTCGCTGACCGCCGAGGACTGCACCACCACGTTGGCCCCTTCCACATGACTGGCGGCATGGCCGTACAAAATCGTGGCTCCGAGCTCCGCCAGGTGACGGGTATTGGCGTTTTCCTGCAAGTCCGAACCGGAAATCTCGTAGCCCTGGTTGAGCAGCACTTCGGCAATCCCGCACATACCGCTGCCGCCAATACCGACAAAATGGATACGGCGGATACGGCGCATCTCCGGCACATCGTAACGGGGGTTTACAGTGCTCATACCCTATCCTCCTGACCCAGTTCCTGACACATATCCGCCACCGCCTGAGCCGCACCAGGCATGGCGAGATGCCGCGCAGCTTCCGCCATGGCCAACAGGCGGGAGGGGGCGGCCACCAGCTCGCGGAGCTGGTGCGCCAGTACTCCTGCGTCCAGGTCCCGCTGTTGAATCAATACAGCGGCGCCGTTGCTCTCCAACCACTGGCCATTGCGGGTCTGGTGGTCGTCGATGGCAGCCGGGAACGGCACCAGCAGAGCGCCGACACCGGCGGCCGCCAACTCCGAGACGGTCAGTGCGCCAGCGCGACACACGACGAGGTCCGCCCAGCCGTAGGCGGCCGCCATATCGGCAATAAAGGGCTCCACACTGGCCTCCACTGCCACCGGGCGATAGGCCTCGACAGTCGCCTCTTCATGTTTGCGGCCGCACTGGTGACGCACTTCGGGACGCAGCTCCGGCGCCAATTGCGCCAATGCGGCTGGCACCAGCTGGTTGATGGCTGTAGCCCCGAGGCTGCCCCCCAGCACCAGCAGGCGCAACGGGCTATGGCTGCCGACTCCCCGCTGTACGGGAGAAGGCATGGCGCTGATCTCCGTCCGCACCGGATTGCCAACATGGCGGGCGCCCGCCAGGGTGCCGGGGAAAGCCTCTGCGACACCTTTGGCAAATCGCGCCAAAACTCGATTGGTGGTGCCGGCCACGGCATTCTGTTCATGGACCAGCAGTGGAATCCCCTGCAACCAGGCAGCGAGGCCGCCCGGCCCGGAGGCAAATCCGCCAAAGCCAATGACCACAGCGGGACGCACCCGCTGCAAGACAGCCCGCGCCTGCCACACTGCCCGCAGGATACGCAACGGCGCCATCAGCTTGGTGGCGAACCCTTTGCCCCGCACACCGCTCACCGCAATGGTATTGAGAGGAATACCCCGCGGCGGCACCAGATCAGCCTCGATACCCGCACTGGTACCGAGCCAGTGCACGGCAAAGCCCCGCTGCAGCAGCTCCTCCGCTACCGCCAGCGCCGGGAACACATGGCCGCCTGTCCCTCCCGCCATGATGAGTACTGTCCTGGGGTCAATTGACATTGCTTGACCTCCGCGCGGCACGATTCACCCGCCGTCCCAGCTGCCGTTGCTGGCCCCACATGCTGTCATCCATGTCCACACCGATCCTCAGCACCAGCGCGACCATCACCGAGCTGATCATCAAGCTACTGCCGCCGTAGCTGACAAAAGGCAGGGTCAGCCCTTTGGTGGGCAAGAGCCCCGACGTCACACCGATATTGATGAACGCCTGGCCCGCCAGCAGAATGCCAACCCCAAAACAGGTATAGGCAGAAAACCAGTCCTGGCGACGCACTGCCTGACGACCAATAGTGAATACCCGCCACACCAGGGCGATAAAGAGGCACACCATCACCGCCACACCGAACAGTCCGAACTCCTCGGCAAAGATCGAAAAAACGAAATCGGTGTGGGCCTCCGGCAGATAAAACAGCTTCTGTACGCTGTTGCCGAGGCCGACACCGAACCACTCGCCGCGACCGAAAGCGATCAGCGACTGGGTGAGCTGGTAGCCGGAGTTGAACTGGTCGGCCCAGGGGTCAAGAAAAGTCACCAGCCGCTGCATCCGATAAGGCGAGGCCAGCGCCAGTACTCCCAACATACTGCCCGCAAGCGCCAGCAGCACCACAAAAATCCACAGTGGCACCCCGGCTAAGAACAGCATTCCCATCACCGTGCCACAGATCACCACCGCCGAGCCGAAGTCCGGCTGTAACAGCAGCAACAGCGCGACGATGGCCAACATCGCCATGGGTTTCAAAAAGCCCAGCCAGTGGCCGCGCACTTCCTGCTGGTTGCGGTGCAGATAGGCCGCCATGAAAACGATCATCGCCAGCTTCGCCACCTCGGCCACCTGCAGGTTGATGATGCCGAGGCCGATCCAGCGCCGGGCGCCGTTGACCTCGCGGCCAATACCGGGGATCAGCACCACTACCAACAGCAGGATGGCCAGCACCATCACCAGCTCGCTGTAGCGAAACCACAGCCGCGATGGCAGCCGCAGCACCACCAGCGCGGCGACCGTCGCCATGGCCAGGTAGATCAGGTGGCGTTTGAGGAAATAGAAACCATCGCCGACAGTATGAGTGGCATAACTGATAGAAGCAGACGCCACCATCACCAGACCGATGGAAGCCAGCGCCAATGTCAGCATCAACAGCGGCGTATCAAAGCCGGGCATGGCTTGGCGGTCGAGGCGCCACCAGGGACGCAGCAGCATCGTGCTCATCGATCCACCTCCACCGCCAACGCCTCCACAGCCTGAACGAACTGCTCGCCGCGATCGGCAAAGTCGTTGAACATATCCAGGCTGGCACAGGCGGGGGACAACAGTACTTTGTCACCTGGCCGGGCGCTCTCGGCAGCCGCATTGACCGCTGCCGCCAGGGAAGTGGCATAGACCACGTTGCACACCCCGCGCAGCGCCTCGGCCACGCCACTGGCATCTTCACCGATCAACAGCGCCAGCCGCACACGCCCCCGAGCCGTACGCCCCAGAGGGGCAAAATCCTGGCCCTTGCCTTGCCCGCCAGCGATCAGAATGAGGTCGTCACCATCCGCTTCACTCAACCCCTCGATGGCCGCCATGGCAGCGCCGACATTGGTGGCCTTGGAATCGTTGATCCAGGTCACCCCGCCCAGTTCTGCTACCCACTCACAGCGGTGAGGCAGACCGCGGAATGTCCGCAGCGCGGTAAGCATGGACGCCATGGGCAACCCTGCCCCATGACCAAGGGCCAGTGCCGCCAGGGCATTGGCCAGATTGTGGCGACCGCGCATCGCCAACTCTGCCACGGGCATCAGGAGGCTGTATTCGAAAGAGAGCCACGACTCCCCTTCAACACTGGTGACACCAAAGCCCCTGTCACCCGGCTTGTCGAGACCGAATGTCCACTGGCCGACACTGTCGGCTACCAGCGGCTGGGACAGGGCATCATCGCGATTCACTACAACCTGGCGAGCACCGCGAAAAATCCGCTGCTTGGCGGTGTGATAACCCTTCAGGTCCGGATAACGATCCATGTGGTCGGCGCTCACATTGAGCACCGCCGCCACTTCGGCGCCGAGATGCTCCACCAGCTCCAACTGAAAACTGGACAACTCCACCACATAGAGGTCGCGATCAGGTGCCAGCAGATCCAGTGCCGGCACGCCCAGATTCCCTCCCACCCCGACATTCAGCCCGGCAACCTGGGCCATTTCGCCCACTAAAGTGGTGACAGTACTCTTGCCGTTGGAGCCAGTGATAGCGATGATCGGCGCGTTGGCGGCTGCAGCGAACAACTGGATGTCGCCAGTGAGAGCCACGCCAGCTTCGGCAGCGCCGCGCAGGACCGGCTGAGCCAAGGCAAGGCCAGGGCTGATGACCAGGCGATCGGCACTGCGCAAGGTGTGATCGTTGAACTCACCGAGTTCAACCTGGGCCTGAGGCACCACCCGGGCCAGCTCGGAGAGCCCCGGTGGGTCGATGCGACTGTCTACCACCACGAAGCGCTCTCCCCGCTTTGCTAAATAGCGGGCGACCGACAGACCGGTGGCGCCAAGGCCTACCACCACGGTCAGTTTGCTGCTTGCGATCAGCTTGGTCACTGGCTTCATGCTTCCGTTATCAACGCAGTTTGAGGGTGGCGAGGCCGATCAGCACCAACACCACAGTAATAATCCAGAACCGCACTATCACGCGCGGCTCCGGCCAACCTTTCAGTTCAAAATGGTGGTGAATGGGCGCCATGCGGAAAATGCGCTTGCCGGTGAGCTTGAAGCTCGCCACCTGGAGGATCACCGACACGGTTTCCAGCACAAAAATGCCCCCCATGATGAACAGCACAATCTCGTGGCGCACAATTACCGCGATCACACCCAGCGCCGCCCCTAAGGCCAGGGCACCGACATCGCCCATAAAGACTTGCGCCGGGTAAGTGTTGAACCACAAAAAGCCGAGCCCGGCACCACCCAGCGCAGCACAGAACACCACCAGCTCACCGGCGCCGGGAATAAAAGGAATCTGCAAATAGTTGGCAAACACACTGTTGCCCGCCAGGTAGGCGAAAACACCCAGCGCTCCACCCACCAGCACAGTGGGCATGATGGCCAGCCCGTCGAGGCCATCGGTGAGGTTCACCGCATTGCTGCTGCCGACAATCACAAAATAAGTGAGCACCACAAACAGTGGTCCAAGAGGGATCACCACGTCCTTAAAGAAGGGGATGATCAAGTCGGTTTCCGCCGGCAGAGTGGCGGTGGAATAGAGGTATAAAGCCGCGCCCAAACCGGCCAGCGATTGCCAGAAGTACTTCCAGCGCGCCGGCAGGCCACGGGAGTCCTTCTGCACCACCTTGCGGTAGTCATCGACCCAGCCGACGGCACCAAATGCGAAGGTCACTGCCATCACCACCCACACAAAGCGGTTGCTGAGATCGGACCACAGCAAGGTGGCGACAAAAATCGCCATCAGAATCAGCGCCCCACCCATGGTGGGGGTGCCGGATTTACTGAGATGGCTCTGTGGACCATCGCTGCGCACTGATTGGCCGATTTGCAAATTGTTGAGGGTGCGGATCATCCACGGCCCCAGCAACAGAGAAATACCGAGTGCGGTAAGCACCCCGAGAATGGCCCTGAGAGTCAGGTAGCGAAAAACCCCGAACACACTCAGGTACTGGGACAGCCAGTCGGCAAGCCAGAGCAGCATCAGCCTTGATCCTCGATAATGAGATTGACAACGTCTTCCATACCCGAACTGCGGGAGCCCTTGACCAGCACCGTGGTATTGCTGTCGAGGGTGGCGGCCAGCTCAGCGGCGAGAGCTGCCTTGCTCTGTACCACCCGTGTTTGCTGACCAAAGCCCTGGGCGACGCTGGCGGCATAACGGCCCACAGCCCAGAGCTCGTCGATGCCGCGCAGGAGGGCATGGGCACCCACCTCGCGGTGCAGCTGCCCGGCCCCGAGCCCCAGCTCTCCCATATCGCCGAACACAGCGACACGGCGACCCGGCCGCGCTGCCAGCACATCGATAGCGGCCTTCATCGAACCAGGGTTGGCGTTGTAGGTGTCGTCCAGCACCCGGCTGCCAGCGCGCCCTGGGCGCTCCTCCATGCGACCGCGCACCGGCTTGAGAGTCGCTAGACCGCTCACCACAGCACTGAGCCCGGCACCGGCAGCCATGGCACAGGCCGCGGCAGCCACTGCGTTGGCCACGTTATGGCGGCCTGGCAAGGGCAGATGCACGGCCTCTTCACCTTCGGGCGTACAAAGTACAAAGCGACTGGCGCGACCCTGCAGATCCTCAATAGCCTCGGCATGGAAGCTGGCCTTGCGATCCTGCAGGGAAAAGTCCCACACCCGGTCGCAGGACACTTTGTTGCGCCACTTGCGGTACCAGCTTTCATCCCTGTTGAGGATCGCCACGCCCGAAGCCGGCAGGCTGTGATAGATATCACTCTTGGTGTCGGCGATTGTCTCAAGGTTGCCAAAACCCTCGATATGGGCTGGCATCACATTGTTCACCAAGCTGATCTGAGGGCGGGCAATGGCACACAGATAGGCGATCTCGCCCGGCCCGCTGGCGCCCATCTCAATCACCGCGTAGCGATGAGATTTATCCAGCGCCAACAAGGTGAGAGGCACACCGATATGGTTGTTGAGATTGCCGCGAGTGGCGAGCGTCGGCCCCAGCTGGCCGAGAATCGCAGCAATCATCTCTTTGACAGAAGTTTTGCCGCTGCTGCCGGTCACCGCGATCAACGGGCCCGAGAATTGCTGGCGCGCCAACAGGGCAATCTGTGCCAGCGCCTGGGTAGTGTCGGACACCACCCATTGGGGCCGGTTGAGGTGCTTGTAAGGGCGCTCCACTACCAGCCCGACAGCCTTGAGGGCAGCACTGTCGACAAAATCGTGGGCATCAAAATTGTCACCGCGCAGGGCCACAAACAATTGCCCGTCGACCAGCGTGCGAGTGTCGGTGGAAACAGAGCTAAAGGCGCAATCCGGGTACAACAGGGTACCGCCGTAAGCCTGGGCCAGGTGCGACAAGGTAATGGCGTCGATCATTGCCCTGCTCCTCCCCGCCGCTGCAAGGCCAGACGCACCTCGGCCTGATCGCTGAAGGGCAAACGGCTTTCGCCCACTTGCTGGTAGTCCTCGTGGCCCTTGCC
>JALNZZ010000172.1 GCA_023229065.1 Porticoccaceae bacterium | reverse complement strand
CTGATCAGAATGACCGGAATCGCCCCTTCGCGAAAGACCGCCTCCAGATCCTGATCGGAAAATTCCCGATAGTGCAGCGCGACGCCACTGCGCTCTGCTGAGGCCACAAATTCAGCGTGAACCCGCTCAATCACCCGCTTTTTGCCTTCGTCCCGCACGCTGTCCACAAACAGTGGGCCCTCGCGATTGAGCCAGACTTCCACCGCAAAACCACGCCGTTGAGCGGCGAGAGCAAGCCCCACTGGATGACAGCCGCCATGGCCGGAGGTCATAAAAATAGTGGTAGCCTCGCGCCAGATTTGCAGCTCTTCGTGGAGCGAGGGGAGACACTGCTCGTCCAGTCCTGCCATGGCCATCATCAGCGCTGCGGGGCCGCAGGTAAAAGCCGTGGTCTGCTGGACCCAGGGAATCTCCCGGTTGGACTGCCGCTGGGGCACCTTGCGGATGCACTTCTGCATGCGCAAGGCATCGTTGTCATCTTCGTAGTAATGCGGGTAAATACCAAAGGGTTGATAGCCCAGAGACTCATAGAGACGGATCGCAGCGTGGTTGTCCACACTTACCTCCAGGCGCAGGAACAGCCGCCCCCGCTCTTCCGCCGCCTCCTCACCCGCCGCAATCAGCAATCGAGCGATACCGGCACCGCGCCAGTCGGGATGCACTGCGATGGAATACAGGCGCGCCAGAATTGTGCCGCGGAGAAACAGAAACAACCCGTAGCCCGCCAGAGTCTCGCCGCTCTCCGCCACAAAAAGGGTACTGTTGGGCGCCTGGAGCCAGCGCCGAAAACTGCGTCGGCTGAGGCGGTCGGTTGCGAAGCAGAGGTGCTCCAGCGCCACCAGGGCATTGAGGTCGCTCTCCCCCGCCAGACGAATACGCATATCGACATCACTGGATACTGACATAAACCCACCCGGGCAAGAACGCGCAGAGCAATGACGAAATCATAGCGGGGTTTGCGGCAGTGGAGAAAGCCTTTTCAGCATTGCCGATTGCCCCTGACAGGCGCACAATGCGCCCATGGGCAATGCGTCGTCCCGACACACCCCTGACACCGCTCACTTCCCTGCTACCTTGACGACTCTGTAGTCCTGCCCTATGACCCAAACCCTGCTGATCGTAGACGATATGGCCGACTGGGAGTCCTATTACCCCAGCGAACATGTCATGCTGTTTGCCGACTACCTGGAAGGAAACCACGTCAAGGGCAATGAGCGGGTACGCGTCATCAACCTGTGCCGCAGTTTTAAATATCTGTCCGATGGCTACTACTGCTCGCTGTTGGCCGAGGCTCGCGGCCACCACGTGGTTCCGTCTGTCAGCGTACTCAATGATCTGGGTCGGCGCTCCCTTTACCAGATTCAGCTGGAAGATATTTCCAGCGAACTCACCAAGGCGCTGAAATCTCACCCACCTTCCGGCGAAATCGTCATCCTTAGCTATTTCGGCACGTCCGCCAAGCCGGAATACCGGGAGCTGGCGCGCCGCCTGTTCGACTTGTTTCCCTGCCCTATCCTGGAAGTGACGCTGCGTTTTCGCAAGCAATGGCAGATTGTCTCCCTCAAGGCCCGCGCCCACACCAAGCTGGATGACAGCCAGGAAACTGAGTTCGCCGATGCTCTCAATGGCTACAGCCGCAGGTTGTGGCGCAAATCGCGAGCGCGCAAGGTGTTCCAGTACGATATGGCAATCCTGGTCAACCCCGAGGAGAAAATGCCTCCCAGCGACGCCCGCGCCTTAAAAAAATTCGTCAAGGCCGGCGCTGATCTGGGCATCGACGTGGAACTGATCGGCCCCCGGGATTACAACAGCCTCGTCGAGTACGACAGCCTGTTTATCCGCGAAACCACCGCCATTGATCACCACACTTACCGGTTTGCCAAAAAGGCCGAAGCGGAGGGGCTGGTGGTGGTAGACGATCCCACCTCTATCCTGCGCTGCACCAACAAGATCTATCTTGCCGACATGTTCCGCAAGGCCAAGGTACCCGCACCGCGCACTCGTATTCTGCGCCGCGACAACGCCCAGCAGCTGGACGAAGTAGCGGCGGAGTTTGGCTACCCCATCGTGATCAAAATTCCGGACGGCGCCTTTTCTCGCGGCGTTGTCAAAGTAGCCAACCGCTCGGAGCTGGAAGAGAAAACCCGCGAACTGTTTCAGAAAACGGCCCTGTTGCTGGCCCAGGAGTTTCTCTATACCGACTTTGACTGGCGCATCGGTGTGTTCAACAACAAGGCCATCTATGCCTGCCGCTATTACATGGTGAAAAATCACTGGCAGATCTATCGCCACGGCAGCAGCAAAGTGGACAGTGGCGGTTTTGATACCCTGCCCACTTTCGAGGTGCCCAAGGGTGTCCTCGACGCGGCAGTAGCGGCCAGCCGCCCTATCGGCGATGGGCTCTACGGCGTCGATGTCAAGGAGCGAGCCGGCAAGGGCTATGTGATCGAGGTAAACGACAACCCCAATATCGATCGCGGGGTAGAAGATCGCTACCTGGGCGACGAACTTTACCGCCTGATCATGACGGAGTTTCTGCGCCGCATGCGAGCCCAGCGGGGCTCTTGAACCGCCGATCTGACGACACGCCCGGCCCGGGCCTTGCCATCCACCCGGACAGCGGATAGGGTTCCTGTACTGATCAATAACAAGGCCTGACAATGATGCTTCGCCTTTTTTCTGCCGCACCTTGCGCCCTGCTGCTGGGCAGTCTGCTGGCAGCACCAGCCATAGCGGAAGACCTGGCCGATACCGAGGTTTCTTCTCTCCCTGCTGCAGGATCCTTGACCGAGGAAGCGCTGGACACCCCCACATTGTCGGTTATTTCCATCGCCGACAATGTCCACGTTGCCCTCGGCCATGGACGCACCACCATGGCGATGATCGAAGGCCCCGAAGGACTGGTGATCATCGACACTCTATCCAGCGAAGAGGCCGCCAACCGGGTGCTGACTGCGTTCCGCAATATTTCTGACCGGCCAGTAGCAGCCGTTATCCTCACTCATCTGCACCGCGACCACAGCGGCGGCCTGCCCGCCGTTGCGGCGCACAATGTGCCGGTTTACAGCCGCGCTGCCAGCGTCACCAGCGATGGCGATGACAGCAGCAATACCTTTCCCCACGAGTCCACAGCCGATAGCGAAGACAGTGCGCCCCAAGCGCAAATTCCGTCGCGCCAACCTATCCGCGGGCGCCACCCCGTTACCGTCGCAGGTCTTGAGCTGGAACTGGTGGCTGCCCACGGCGATGATGATCAGCAACTCTGGTTGTGGTATCCACACAAGGGTGTGCTATTCAGCGGCGACGCTTTTTATACGTCGTTTCCCGCTATCCATGCTCTTCAGGAACCCGTAAAAGAAGCCCGCGACTGGCTCGCTACTCTCGATGCCATGCTGGAGCAATCTCCGCACTTTTTGGTCTCGAGCCATGGCTACCCCATTATCGGACAGGAGCAAAGTCTCACTGCGCTCAAGCAATACCGGGATACTATCGCCCTGCTGCTGGACGAAGCCCTGGACGGCATTGAGCAAGGCATGGGGCCGGAAGACCTGGTCGCCGCCATCAAGCTGCCTCCGGAGCTGGCCGGTCAACCCTTCCTCAACGAGCGCTATGCCCGCCTGGCCTGGGCGATCCGGGCCATTTACGCCGATCAGCGCGGCTGGTTCGACGGCAACCCCAGCAGTCTCGCCACCCTGCCGCCCGCCGAACTGTCGGCGCGTATCGCCGAGCTCGCAGGCGGCCCCGACGTTCTGCTGGAAAACGGCTTGCTGGCGCTGGATAACGGCGACTACGGCTGGGCGGCGCAGCTGGCAGACCACCTGCTCAATCTCGCCCCTGATCACGCTGCCGCCCGCCACATGAAAGCCGATGCCCTGGTGGGGCTAGCCGAGCAGACCACCACCCTGCCCGAACGAGACTTTTATCTAAAGGCCGCCCGGCAACTGCGGCAAAGCACTGGAGAATAAGCTGCCAGTACTGTCATCCCGGCTGTATCAACACTGTCATCCCGACTGTAATGGAGGGATCTTCACCACCGAGGTTTAAGATCTCTCCCGCTGGTCGAGATGACACGGCA
>JALNZZ010000171.1 GCA_023229065.1 Porticoccaceae bacterium | reverse complement strand
ATACCAAACACATTGCCAACACTAGCAAAAACACCAGCTGCTTCTGCTGCCAGGCTAACAAGAGCAACACCGGCATCAGCACGATGCGCAAACTGCTGAGCACGTTGGGAATGGTAACCAGGTCCCGACTCATGCTAACCACTCCGCTGGCGCACCACCTCATACAGACAAACCCCGGCAGCAACGGAGACATTGAGGCTGCTCACCGAACCTGCCATCGGTAATTTGACCAGCTCATCACAAGTCTCTCGGGTCAGGCGTCTCATCCCCTTGCCCTCAGCCCCCATCACCAGCGCCAAAGGCCCCTTCAGGTCGGTTTGGAAAACCGTACTCTCCGCTTCGCCGTCGGTCCCGATCACCCACACGCCGGCATTCTGCATTTGCTTGAGTGTGCGCACCAGGTTCGTCACCACCGCAAAAGGCACCGTCTCTGCCGCCCCGCTGGCCACCTTGCGCACGGTGGCGGTAATACCCACCGAGTTGTCCTTGGGCGCCACCACCACATCTACGCCAGCGGCATCGGCAGTACGCAAGCAGGCACCGAGGTTGTGGGGATCGGTAATGCTATCCAGCACCAGTACCAGCGGCGGCCGGTCCAGCGTTTCCAGGTGGCTGAATAAAAAGTGCTCGTCGCGCACCTCACCAGTTTCACACAATGCCACCACGCCCTGATGGTTGCCCGGCGCGAGCGCTTCCAGCTCGTCGCGGGAGGCATGAATAATAGTGATCTGGTGCTGCTCGGCAAGAGCTCGCACCTTGTTGAGTCTTTGATCGTTGCGAGCGCGCAGCAACCGCAGCTCCTGTACCCGTTCAGGCTCTGTCTTGAGCAGCGCCTGCACGGAATGCAAACCGTAAATCCACTCTCCTGAGCGGGACTTGTCGCCCCCGCGAGAGGTTTTCTCTTTACCAGCCATCGCCTTGCTAGCCATCGTCAGCCCTGCCGCTTTCTGCGCCGAGGGGAGCGAACAGTACCCGGCTTATCGCTTTTTACCGCACCACTATACTCGCCAGAGCTGCGGCGGCCTCCCTTGCCGGACTTGCTCTTTTCCTTGCCCATCTCCCGGCCTTTGTTTTTGCCTTCTTTGGCAGCGGACTTTTTGCCGCCAGCGGCCTTCTCCCTCTGAGCGCCCTTGCCTCCCGACTTGCGCCCGAACTCTTCGAGCAGCTCGAAATCGACCTTGCGTTCTTCCAGGTCGACGCGGGTCACTCGCACTCGTACCCGGTCGCCGAGACGGAACACCTTGCGGGTCCGCTCTCCCACCAGCCGGTGGTGAGCGGCTTCAAAATAGTAGTAATCCTTGGGCAAGCCAGTGACGTGGATCAAGCCTTCAACGAACAGGTCCTCAAGCTCGACAAACAAACCGAACCCGACCACCGAGGCCACCACCCCGGTGAACTCCTCGCCAACCTTGTCCAGCAAATATTCACACTTCAGCCAGTTCTCCACATCGCGGGTGGCCTCGTCGGCGCGCCGCTCGGTAAACGATGCGTGCTCACCCGCTTTCTCCATCCAGGCACTGTCGTAGGGGTAGGACTCCGCGGTGGAGAGCGGCGTGGCACCCTCTACCCGCAACAGATGGCGGCTGCGCTTTTTGGTCCGCAGCAAGCTGCGAATGGCGCGGTGCACCAACAGATCCGGGTAGCGGCGAATAGGTGACGTAAAGTGGGTATAGGCCTCGTAGTTGAGGCCAAAGTGGCCCTCATTGGCTGGCTGGTACTCAGCGCGACTCATGGAGCGCAACATCACCTGCTGGATCACATGGGCATCGGGACGCCCCGCCACCTGCTCCAGCACTTTCTGAAAATCCATCGGCGTCGGCGAAGCACCGCCGCCCAGACCAAGCCCCAGCTCGGCCAAAAACTCTCGCAGCCGCTCCAGCTTCTCTTCACCGGGGCCGTTGTGCACCCGATATAAAGCGGGAATCTTGCATTTTCCCAGCAGGGTGGCGGAGCACACATTGGCTGCCAGCATGCACTCTTCAATCAGCATGTGGGCGGTAGTCCGCACCTGGGGAATAATCTGTTCGATCTTGCGCTGCTCATCAAACAGAATACGGGTTTCGCCACTTTCAAAGTCGATGGCACCGCGCTGCTCGCGGGCTCCTCTCAGCGCCAGATACAGATCATGGAGGTGGTCGATGTGCTCCACCACGTCCTTGAACTGGTTGCGAACGACGCTTTGCTGATCATCGCGCTGGGCAATCATGCCCGCTACCTGGGTGTAGGTAAGCCGAGCACGGGAATGCATTATCGCTTCAAAGAAACGGAAATCCTTGACCTCACCGGAGGGCAAAACCGTCATTTCGCAAACCATGCACAGACGATCCACACCGGGGTTGAGAGAACACAGGCCGTTGGACAGCTTCTCGGGCAACATGGGCACCACCTGCCCGGGGAAGTATACCGAGGTACCGCGCTTCCAGGCCTCGCTATCCAGCGCCGAGCCAGGTCGCACATAGTGGGAAACATCGGCGATGGCCACCAACAACCGCCACCCCCCCTTGAGACGGCGCCAACCGCCTTTTTTCAGCGGCTCGCAATACACAGCGTCGTCAAAATCCTTGGCATCCTCGCCGTCGATGGTGACGAAGGGCAGATCGCGCAAATCCATGCGGCCATTCCTGTCTGCCTCCTCCACCTCATCGGCGATAGTCCCCAGCTCGGCATCCAGCTCGGCGGGCCATTCGTGAGGAATGTTGTAGTTGTGCAGACTGAGCTGAATCTCCATGCCCGGCGCACGGTACTCCCCGAGTACCTGGGCAATGCGCCCCATGGGCAGCTGCTGGCGCGACGGCTGGCTGGTGATTGCCACCACCACCATTTGGCCACTCTGGGCGCCGCCGGCCTGATCCGGAGGAATAATAATGTCCTGTCCAATGCGAGGGTTATCCGGGCGCACGAAGTAGACACCACTCTCGACAAAGTAGCGCCCCACCAGTTTACTGGTGTTGTGGGACACCACCTCGACAATGGAACCTTCCGGGCGACCCCGGTTGTCGTAGCCAGAGATGCGCACCAGCACCTCGTCGCCGTCAAACACCCGCCGCATCTGGCGGCTGGACAGGTAGACATCCTGGGGCTCGCCGGTCGCTACAAAACCAAAACCATCGGGATGGCCTATTACCCTGCCCTTCAGCAGACTCATCTTGTCGAGGGTGCCATAGCCGCCGCGCCGGTTGCTCGCCAGCTGGCCGTCGCGCACCATCGCCCCCAAGCGCCGACGGAGGGCCTCGATGCCATCGTCATCGCTGATATCCAGAGCTTCACACAGCTCCCGGTGGCTGAGAGGCCCTACGCTGTCATTCAGCAGCTCGAGGATAAACTCGCGACTGGGAATCGGCTTGTCGTATTTTTCTGCCTCCCGGGCGGCATAGGGATCCACGGGCTTGGAGGTTTTTTTCAAAGAAATCTCTCGATACAAAAGTAGTGTCTGGCAAGAGTAACAGATTTTCTTGTTCCGAGAATTGACAATCCTCTCCGCCCTCAGTAAAGTGCGCGCCTCGACGGGGAGCAACACCCCCTTCGAAGCCCAGATGGCGGAACTGGTAGACGCGCTAGCTTCAGGTGCTAGTGACCGCAAGGTCGTGGAGGTTCAAGTCCTCTTCTGGGCACCATTTCAAGAGATCAGGAAGTCCAACCAGATCTATAAAGCCCGGTTTTTACCGGGCTTTTTCTTTTTCTGACGTCCAAGATGGGCTAGACAGGCCCTGGCCTTCTCCCCGCAACAGAACTGGCTGAAGCGCTCTAGTAGTGGGGGTTATCCCAGCTGCGAAGCGCTCAGCCCAGCTCGATCGCCTCGACTCAGGGCAGTTCACCATCGACCCTGAGCAGAGACGAGCGTTACCAATCATTTAGCCGCCAGATACTCCTCCGTAGATCTCACCGCAGCATAGCCAAACTCGAAAGCAGCCATCATCGCTGCCTGTACCTGAGCTGCAGGCACCGTTGTGTCATTGAAGGTGAGGTCAAGTGTTGCGCAAGCATCATGCAGTACCGTAACCGGGTAGCCCATGTCGACTGCGGCTCGCACCACAGCATCCACACACATGTGACTCATGGCACCAACTACCACGACTTCTTCAATACCCTGGC
>JALNZZ010000170.1 GCA_023229065.1 Porticoccaceae bacterium | reverse complement strand
ATTGCTGAACCACAGCCCCCTGCCACAACCTTTGCTGATCTGGGGCTGCACGAGCGGCTGCTGAAAGCCATCGAGGCGCTGGCTTTCGATAAACCCACACCGGTGCAGTGCAGCGCTATCCCCCCAGCCCTGACCGGGCGCGATCTGTTCGCCATCGCCCGCACTGGCAGCGGCAAGACCGCCGCCTTCGTACTGCCGTTGCTGCAGACACTGCTGGAGGATGACAGCAGGCCGCTGGCGCCCCGGGCGCTGATTCTGTCGCCCACCCGCGAACTGGCGCGCCAGATCCTCGGCGACGTTGAAACACTGGCGCGCTTTACGTTTCTCAAGGCCGAACTGGTCACTGGCGGTGAAGACTTCAAAGTGCAAGCTGCGCGTTTGCGCCGCAACCCGGACCTGGTGATCGCCACCCCGGGCCGTGCCCTGGAACAGCTGGGTGCCGGCAATCTCGATCTCGACTCAGTGCAAATGCTGGTTATCGATGAAGCAGACCGCATGTTGGACATGGGTTTCAGTGAGGATGTCACGGCCATCGCCAGCGCCTGCACTTCGCCGCACCAGACGCTGCTGTACTCGGCGACACCTGGAGATGGTCGCCTTCAGCAAACCCTCGGTACAGTCTTAAAGGACCCCCTGCGGCTGCTGCTGGACGACCATCGGGCCGATAACTCCACCATCACCCAACAGGTGATTCCCGCCGACGACACCCCCCACAAGGAAGCCCAGCTCAAATGGTTGCTGGCACACCAGGGGGCCGCCAAAGTAATGGTCTTCACCAACACCCGCGACATGGCCGACCGCCTGCAAGGCGTACTGATCGCAGCGGGGCAACGGGTGTTTGTGCTCCATGGCGATAAGGATCAGAAAGTTCGCAAGAAAGCCATTGAGCACTTCAAACAGAGTCACAGCGCGGTATTGGTTGCCACCGATGTGGCCGCCCGCGGCCTGGATATCGACTCCCTCGATTTGGTCATCAATTTCGACATGCCCCGCAGCGGCGACGACTACCTGCACCGGGTGGGTCGCACCGGACGCGCTGGTGCCGATGGGCTGGCCATCTCACTGGTAGCGGCCCATGAATGGAACCTGATGTCGAGCATCGAGCGCTACCTGCGCCGTCAGTTCGAGCGGCGCCTGCTCAAGGAAGTACCCGGTAACTTCAAAGGGCCCAAAAAGGTCAAAGCGTCCGGTAAGCCAGTGGGCAAGAAAAAGCCTGCTGCCGGTAAATCCTCTGCAAAGAAAAAAGAAAGCGGCAAAAAGCCGACACCCAGGGGCAGGCCGACAAGAGCGGCAAAAAGCCCGAGTGTCAGCGCAGACGGCATGGCACCCCTCAAACGCAAACCGCGACAATCGTAGCTAAATTCTCGGAGAGCGAGCTCGCTCTCCTGTTATCCACTTAATTGTTGTATCTGGTCACCCCGACCCTTGTATTCTTGTCATTCCGGCCCTTGTATCGTGTCATCCTCGCCTTTGTATCGTGTCATCCCGACCAGCGGGAGGGATCTTGACCGCCGAGGTATAAGATTTCTCCCGCTGGTCGAAATGACAAAATACTGCAAGGAGTTCTCCCGTTGGTCGAGATGATAGGCACTGCGAGGGTGCCCGTTGGTCGAAATGACAGACACTAATAACAGAGTTCTTGGGAAATAGCATATTCGCCGGGAAAATCGCTGTATTACACGAATAAGGGCGGTCTATCAGCCCTCATCACAACCTAGGCGCTGCGCGGGAGAGCACCTGCCCCCGCCATTCGAAATTGATGGGCCATAATTTTTGAGCAGTCGTGTCGTAGGCTGCCCATAAATCCCGGTAACTTTTCTTTACTCCGGGGTGCAGTTCCTGCCCGGCAATTTCAGCAAGGGGCAACAGCACAAAGGCGTTGTGGAGAATTTCCTCGCGCGGCAGCCGCACACCTTCGATATCACCGCAGAGATTTCCGCAGGTAAGAATGTCGATGTCGAGGGTACGGGAGCTAAAACGCGGGCCGTCGCGGCGGCGGCCATTGTTATCTTCTATCCGGTGCAGCAAGTCAGATAATTCAGCCACCGCCATATCTGTGTCTATGCCCACCACCAGGTTGTAAAAGTTATCGCCTTCAAAACCGATGGCTTCGCTCTCGTACACTGACGACAGCAGCAGGGGGCCAAAATGCTCCGCCAGGGCATCAAGACAAGCGGCAATGTGGTGTCGCTGATCGATGTTGCTGCCGATACTGAGGTAAGCTCGCGCCATCAGCCCTCCCCGCCCGGCTGTCTGGAGCGCTCTATCACCAGGCCTACATCGTAGGAGCCACGCAGGGCACCGGGCTTGCTGAGTCGCAGGCGCAACCAGGTCACCTCGAATTCATTGAGCACAATAGTTGCCACTTCCTCTGCCATGCGCTCCACCAGCAGAAACTGGCTGGCCTCGATAAAAGCAATCAACCGCTTGGCCACGGCTTTGTAGTTGAGCGTGTCCTCAATGTCATCGCTGGCCGCGGCGCGGCGGATGTCAGTGGCCATCTCCAGATCGAGACTCACCGTTTGGCGCACTTCTCGCTCCCAATCGAAGATACCGATGATGGTATCGACGCGCAGATCGCGGATATAGACGATGTCCGGGGGGGATTGACTACTCATTGTGCTGGTGTGGCCTCCTGTCTTACAGGCTCTAACGTATCCATGGGCCAGCGCGGTATAGCGCGGATGGCGAGGTCGTCCTGCTGCCCGGCCAGCAGGCGCTGGCAACCGGCATAGGCGATCATGGCCCCGTTATCGGTGCAGAATTCATTGCGGGCATAAAACACCTCGCCCCCTACTTTTTCAAGTGCTGCGGCCAGGCGCTGACGCAACACGCGGTTGGCGGAAACACCACCCGCAATGACCAACGTCTTCAGGCCGGTCTGCTCCAGCGCCCGACGGCACTTGATGACCAAGGTGTCCACCACCGCCTCCTGAAAGGCGCAGGCGATATCCGCCATGGTCTGGTCATCGGGCAAACCATCGGCCTGGCGATGCTCGGCGACGGTATTGAGGGTGAAGGTCTTGAGACCTGAGAAACTGAAATCGAGACCGGGACGGTCGGTCATCGGACGCGGAAAGCGAAACCGCGCTGCGTCGCCCTGCTCGGCGAGGCGGGCGATCTCCGGCCCACCTGGATAGTCCAGATCGAGCATCTTGGCCGCTTTGTCGAAGGCCTCACCGGCGGCATCGTCGACGGATTCTCCCAAGATGCGGTAGCGGCCAATGCCCTCAACTTTCACCAACTGGGTATGGCCGCCGGACACTAGCAGGGCCACAAAAGGGAACGCGGGCGGGTTGTCCTCCAGCATGGGCGCCAGCAGATGGCCTTCCATATGATGTACACCCACTGCCGGCACTCCCCAGGCGTAGGCCAGCGCGCGCGCCACTGAACCACCCACCATCAGTGCGCCCACCAGGCCGGGACCTGCAGTATAGGCGATGCCGTCGATACTGTTGCTGTCACTGCGGTCCCGGCTGCTGGCAGAGTCTGCCAATACCTGGCGGATCAGCGGCAGGATGCGCCGCACATGGTCTCGCGAGGCCAGCTCGGGCACCACGCCGCCGTATTCCGCATGTACTTTTACCTGACTGTACAGCAGGTGAGCCAGCAGCCCGCGCTCGCTGTCGTACACGGCGACGCCGGTTTCATCGCAGGAGGTTTCAATACCGAGAATTCGCATGGAGTCACTATCAGGCCCTTGAAAGGGCGCCCATGATAAAGTCACAGCAGCGCCAGCACCACCCTGGAGGTTATTACCACGTCCTCAGAGTCAGAACGAGGCAGGGACAAAGGCTTTGCATCCCGCAGCGCCGGGGTGTAGAATACGCGCCCTTGAGACCGGTCATAGACGTTGGCCGAAACCAACCCCTTAACTTTAGACGGGAAAAAGGATCGATGCCATCAGTACGCATTAAAGAAAACGAACCCTTCGACGTTGCCCTGCGTCGCTTCAAGCGCTCCTGCGAAAAGGCCGGCATTCTCGCCGAGGTCCGTCGCCGCGAGTTCTACGAGAAGCCCACCTGGGCCCGCAAGCGCAAGGCCGCTGCTGCTGTCAAGCGCCACGCCAAGAAGGTTCAGCGCGAATCCCGCAAGTTCGTGCGCATGTACTGACAGCGCCACGCAA
>JALNZZ010000013.1 GCA_023229065.1 Porticoccaceae bacterium | reverse complement strand
CTGTAATCTCGTGCGCGAACTCGTCCTCTCGGCGAAATTCAAGAAGGATCTCAGCCGAGTGAAAAAGCGTGGCAAGAATATAAAGAAACTGGAAACCGTTCTGGCGAAGCTCCAGAGCGGAGAGGGGTTGGAACCCCGGTACAAGGATCATGCCCTGTCGGGGGACATGGAGGGCTACAGAGACCTCCACATCGAGCCCGACTGGCTGCTGATCTACCAGGTGAACGAAAGCGACCTGTATTTGGTCAGGACGGGCTCCCACTCCGACCTCTTCAAGTAGAGTCGCTGAACCGCGCCATAGGCTTTTCCCGATAGAACTCGTCAACCACGACAGAGGTAAAGGACGAACCGAAGTAGGACATCGCTTCACCGGCCTTACTTGCGGCCTCTCCAGCGAAGCTCGCCGCACTGCCAAGTCGCTTCAGCGTGTCGGCGTCAGCCACTCTGGCTCTGGCCTTCAAAGTACTGAAAATCTTCTTGTTTTCTAATGTCTTGGGAGGGTCTTGAACTTTGAGTTGGTACCAGAGGCCGGACTCGAACCGGCACGGTGTCGCCACCGGTGGATTTTGAATCCACTGCGTCTACCATTTCGCCACTCTGGCACAGCTTTTGGAACTTCTGGAATAGGAGTAGAGATTACCTATCCGCGAAAGGCGCGCATTATAGCAGTGCTTGCCGGCGTACAACAATGGGTGATGGATAAAACATCAATAGGCGCTGGCTGCTTGGTTGAGGGCGTGTAATCCGGTAATCTTGCCAGCCCTTGCAACAGGCACCGCAGGTCGTTCCCATGCGCCGGGAGTTCTTCCATTATTTCTTGCCCGATGAGCTGATTGCTTTACGGCCCCAGGCGCAGCGCAGCGACAGCCGGTTGTTGACGCTGGAGGGTGCCAGTGGAGCCGTTGGGCATCGCCAGTTTCCCGATCTGCTCGATCTGGTGCGGCCCGGCGACCTGATGGTGTTCAACGATACCAGGGTGATCCCCGCCCGTTTGCTGGGCCACAAGTCTACCGGCGGCAAGCTGGAGCTATTGGTCGAGCGTTTGCTGGACGAGCAACGGGTGCTGGCCCATATCCGCGCAGGCAAGTCGCCTAAGGCCGGTGCTGTACTGCACTTTGGTGATACGGTGCGAGCGGAGGTGGTGGGGCGTCACGATGATCTTTTTGAGGTGAGGTTTGTCGGCCAGCGGGTGCTGGAGGTGCTGGAAGCTATTGGGCATATGCCTCTGCCACCCTATATTGACAGGCCCGATTCCGACGAAGACCGTGAGCGCTATCAGACTGTCTATGCCCGGGAGCCAGGAGCCGTGGCTGCGCCCACTGCGGGGCTGCACTTCGATGAGGCGGTGCTGGCAAGTCTGCGGGAAAAGGGCGTGGAGATTGGCTATGTCACTCTCCATGTGGGGGCGGGGACTTTCCAGCCAGTACGGGCAGATGATATTCGCGATCACCGCATGCACGCTGAGGTGATTGAGGTCGGCGAGGCGCTTTGTCGGCAGGTGGAGAAAACCCGCGCTGCTGGCAATCGGGTGATTGCCGTGGGCACGACCTCTGTGCGCTGCCTGGAAACTGCCGGGGCCTCGGGGGTGATGCAGCCGACCTGCGGCGACACCGATATCTTTATCTATCCCGGTTACCGTTTTCGTATTGTGGATGCGTTGGTAACCAATTTCCATCTGCCGGAGTCGACGTTGTTGATGCTGGTGAGCGCCTTTGCCGGCTACCGTCAGACAATGGCGGCCTATCGCGAGGCGGTAGAGCAGCGCTATCGCTTTTTCAGTTACGGCGATGCCATGTTTATCACCCGCAACCCTTCGGCCCATGAAGTTCGCCCGGAAGACATCTATGAGGTAAGTTTGAATGACCGCTGAGACGGCACGCCATTGTTTTATGACCTTCGAGCTGGATGGCACCGATGGTGTAGCCCGCCGCGGTCGCCTGCGGTTTCCCCGTGGCGTGGTGGAAACCCCGGCCTTTATGCCGGTGGGCACCTATGGCACCGTGAAGGCCATGTTGCCGCGGGATATTGTCGATAGCGGTGCCCAGATTGTTCTGGGTAACACTTTTCATCTGATGCTCAGGCCGGGCACCGAGGTGATTGAAGCTCACGGCGATCTCCATGATTTCATGCAGTGGCAGGGGCCGATCCTCACCGACTCTGGCGGCTTTCAGGTGTTCAGCCTCGGTGATATCCGCAAAATTACCGAAGAAGGTGTCGCTTTCCAGTCACCCATTGATGGCAGCAAGGTTTTTATGGGGCCGGAAACATCGATCGCAGTGCAGCGCTCTCTGGGTGCCGATATTGTGATGATCTTTGATGAATGTACTCCGTACCCGGCCACCCATGATCAGGCGCGGGTTTCTATGGAGCTGTCCTTGCGCTGGGCGGCACGCAGCAAGGCTGCTCACGGCGACAACCCGGCCGCTCTGTTTGGTATTGTCCAGGGCGGTATGTACGGTGATTTGCGGCGGCAGTCGCTGGCGGGGCTCGAAGCCATTGGTTTCGATGGCTATGCCATTGGTGGTCTGTCAGTGGGGGAGCCGAAGGAGGATATGATCCGGGTGCTCGATGAGGTGGCGGATGAGCTGCCTCGCAACAGGCCGCGCTATCTGATGGGAGTGGGCAAGCCGGAGGACATCATTGAGGCGGTGCGGCGCGGTGTCGACATGTTCGACTGTGTGCTGCCGACTCGCAATGCCCGCAATGGTTATCTGTTCACCAGTACGGGGGTGGTGAAAGTGCGCAACGCCGTGCACCGCCATGACACAGGCCCACTTGATAGCGCTTGCGATTGTTACACCTGCACCAACTTTAGTCGCGCCTACCTTCATCACCTGGATCGCTGTAACGAGATACTCGGCGCTCAGCTCAACACTATTCACAACCTGCGCTTCTATCAACGTCTAATGGCCGATATTCGCGAGGCTATTGCGGCAGGGCGTTTTGACGAGTTTACCAAGGCGTTTTACGCCAGCTACGGGGAAAGACCTGTCGCGCCTGGGCAATGAGCTGAGCGGATTGGTCATTACGCTAACCCCGCCACCAAGCTGCTGACAGAGGTGCCAAAGGCGACGCCTGCAGGGCCAAGTCGACCAGATTGCCACACCTGGCGAATGTCTCAAGCGATCGAAGCATCGGCTACACCTCTGGCAGGCGGGGCTGCGCGGTAGCCTGTCCGGGGCTTCCCCTATAACCCCTGAATCAATTCCCCTATAATGTCGCGCTTCACGAGCCCATACGAGTTCCCTTATGAATCGTTATCCGCTGTGGCGGTACATGCTGATTCTGGCCGTCCTGGTCATCAGCCTGGTATATGCCGCGCCCAACCTGTTCCTTCCCGACCCTGCCGTGCAGATTACTGGCCAAAGTAGTGCCCTGGAAATCGACCAGACCCTGATGGATCGGGCCAGTGAGGCGCTGCGCGAAGCGGGCATCGAGTTCTTTGGTGAAGAGTTCAGTAGCACGGGTGCAATGGTGCGCTTGGCCAGCGGCGAGACCCAACTGCAGGCTCAGGAAGTGTTGCAAAAAACATTGGGGCCGGGGTATGTGGTGGCTCTTAACCAGGCGGCTACCACGCCGGGCTGGTTGCGGGCCATAGGCGGTGAACCGCTCAAGCTCGGCCTCGACCTCAGTGGTGGAGTGCACTTTCTGTTGCAGGTAGACACCGACAAGCTGATGACTACCTATATGGAAACCCAAATGAACGAATTGCGCCGCGCTTTTCGTGAAGGCGGCGCCCGCTACAGCGCACTGCGCGAAGTCGATGGCTACGGTGTGGAAGCCGTGTTTGCTAACCGTGAATGGCGTGATGCGGCGGCCTCGGTGGTGCGCAGCGACTTCCCGGATTTGGCTCGAGAGCTGACTACCCAGGGTGAGCGTTTTGTACTCAAGCTCACCGTCCTCGACAGCGTGATCCGTGAACGGGAAGACTATGCTGTCAGCCAGAACCTCACCACGCTTCGCAACCGGGTGAATGAGCTGGGGGTGTCCGAGCCCATCGTTCAGCGCCAGGGCCGCAACCGGATTGTGGTGGAGTTGCCGGGCGTACAAGATACGGCAGCTGCCAAGCGCATCATTGGTAAAACCGCCAACCTGGAGTTCCGTTTTGAAGCCGAGCCCGGTGCCACTGTGCCCCGCGAGGAGTTCCCCTTCAAAGACCCCAATGCGATGCCGCGCACTGCCTGGCTGGAACGCAACGTCATCATCACCGGGGACAAGGTGAGCAACGCCTCCAGCGGCTTCGATGAAAACGGTATGCCACAGGTGAACATCAGCCTGGACAGCACCGGTGGACGGGACATGAACCTCGCGACTCGCAATGGTATCGGTCGCCGGCTCGGTGTGCTGTTTATCGAAACACTCCAGGTGCCGGAGCAGATCACCAATGAGCAAGGTGAGGTAGAAACGGTCCTGGTGCCACAGGAGCAGCGCGAAATCATCAGTCTGGCCACTGTGCGCAGCGCTCTCGGTGTGCAGTTCCGCATTACCGGCCTGTCCAGCCCGGCAGAGGCTTCGGAGCTGGCTCTACTGTTGCGCGCAGGTGGGCTGGCTGCCCCCATGTACTTTGTGCAGGAGCGCACTATCGGGCCTTCCCTGGGGGCTGAAAATATTCAGATGGGGGTTAATTCAATCATCATCGGCATGACGCTGGTGGTATTGTTCATGCTGGTGATCTACAAGGCTTTTGGCATCATTGCCAACCTGGCCCTGGCTTTCAACCTGGTGCTGTTGGTGGCCGTTATGTCGATTCTTGGCGCCACCATGACGCTGCCGGGTATCGCCGGTATTGTATTGACGCTTGGTATGGCGGTGGATGCCAACGTACTGATATTTTCCCGAATCAAGGAAGAGCTCAAGGCGGGGGTGAGTCCCCAGATGGCGATTCATGCCGGTTATGATCGTGCTTATGTCTCCATTCTTGACGCCAACCTGACCACTATCATTATTGGCATCATTCTCTACGTCATTGGCACCGGCCCTGTTCAGGGGTTTGCCGTGGTGCTGACCATCGGCATTCTCACTTCCATGTTCACCGCGCTGACAGGCACTCGCGCGCTGGTGAACTTGTGTGTGGGCGGTCGCAACAACCTGCAAAAACTCTGGATCTAGGTACCGACCATGACAACTGTAAGAATCATCAATTACATGAAGTGGCGGCATGTCGCCACGGCGATCGTGGTCGCACTGGTGCTCGGTTCGCTGGGTTCGCTGGCGGTCAAGGGCATGGTTTTCGGCCTTGATTTTACCGGGGGAACCCAGGTGGAAGTGGGCTTTGAGCCGGCGGTGGACCCCAGTGTCGTGCGCAGCCAGCTGGCTGAAGCCGGTATTGATAATCCGGTTGTGGTGCAGTTTGGCTCGGAGCGAGATCTGCTGATCAAGTTCCAGGCCGAGCCCGATAAGGATACCGAACAGCGGATCGTCACCGCACTTTCCACTGAAGGTGTCAGCGTGGATTTCCGGCGCATGGAGTTTGTCGGGCCACAGGTGGGACAGGAGCTTCGCGACGACGGGGTGCTGGGCATCATCGTAGCGTTTGGGCTGATCATGCTGTACGTGGCAGTGCGGTTCCAGTACAAGTTCGCCATCGGCGCTGTGCTCGGTCAGGTTGTGGACATGATTGTGGTGCTCGGCTTCTTTTCCTTTTTCGAGTTGGAGTTCGACTTGACTGTGTTGGCGGCGCTGTTGGCGGTGATCGGCTACTCGCTGAACGATACCATCATTGTCTATGACCGCGTTCGTGAGAATTTCCGTCTGGTTCGTGATGCGAAGCCTATCGACGTGATCAACGAATCGTTGACCCAGGTGTTACTGCGCACTATCTACACCTCGTTATCTACTCTGCTGGTGCTGTTGGCGCTGTTCTATTTTGGTGGTGAGCTGATTCACAACTTTGCCCTGATGCTGATCATCGGCGTGATCTGGGGCACCGTCTCGTCGATATATGTAGCTGTAAGTGCGTTGTTGTGGTTCAGGGTCAGCCGGGAAGACTTGATGCAGAAGACAACCGAGCCGGGCATGGATGAGTTTGACGGTCTGCCTTAAGTTGGGCCGTTTGTCGATAGGGCTGTGTCTTCAAGAGATGTTATTAAAGAAAGCGCCTTGTTCTCGACGTGAGGACAAGGCGCTTTCCCGATGACGCCACACCGCTGCAGAGGATCAGGCGCCAGCCGAACCTTTCTCTGCCAGGAAGCCGCTGAGCTGCGAGCGGGGAACATCTACAGATTCTTTATCGCGGCGACCCTTGTATTCCACTGTTCCAGCCTCTATACCTCGGTCTCCCACGACCAAGCGGTGAGGTATGCCCATCAGCTCGACATCTGCCAGCATGGCGCCGAGGCGGCCTTTGTCGATATCCATCAGCAAGACTTCGTAACCGGCGCTCTGTAGCTCGGCGTAGAGTTCTTCGCTGACACGCCGGACACTGTCAGACTTGTGCGCGTTAACCGGCACAATAGCGACCTGGAAGGGGGCGATGGACTCCGGCCAGATGATGCCGTTGTCGTCGTGATTCTGCTCGATAGCAGCCGCTACGATGCGGCTGACGCCAATGCCGTAGCAACCCATGATCATCGTCTGCTCCTTGCCTTCCTCGGTGAGGACTTTGGCGTCCATGGCTTCACTGTATTTGGTGCCAAGCTGGAAGATATGGCCTACCTCGATGCCGCGGCGGATTTCCAGTGTGCCCTGGCCGTCGGGGCTGGGGTCGCCGGTAATGACGTTGCGAATATCTTCCACTTGCGGCAGGGGGCAGTCGCGCTGCCAGTTAACACCGGTGAGATGGAAGCCGTCGCGGTTGGCACCGCAGACAAAGTCTGCCAGCACGGCTGCGCTGCGGTCGACAATCACCGGGATGGCAAGGTTGACGGGGCCCAGGGATCCCACGCCGCAGCCGAGAGTGGCTTTTACGTCGGCCTCGTTGGCAAAGGTGAGGGGGCTGGCAATGCCGGCTATTTTTTCCGCTTTGATATCGTTGAGTTCATGGTCGCCGCGCAGTACCAGTGCGACCAGGCTGCCTTCCTCTTCGCCCTGTACAATCAATGTTTTCACTATCCGGGATGCTTCGACGCCGAGGTGCTTGCAAACGTCGTTGATAGTGGCCACGCCCGGGGTCGCAACTTCGGCGAGAGGTTGGTTCGGAGCAGGGGCACTTTGTGCCGGTGCTAGTGCTTCGGCCTTTTCGATATTGGCTGCGTAGGTGCCACTGGTTGAGAAGGCGATATCATCTTCCCCGGAATCAGCCAGCACGTGGAACTCATGGGAAAAGCTCCCACCGATACTGCCGGTGTCAGCCAGCACGGGACGAAAGTCGAGGCCCAGGCGCGTAAAGATATTGCAGTACGTGCTGTGCATGAGATCGTAGGTCTCCTGCAGGCTTTGCTGGCTGGTATGGAAGGAGTAGGCGTCTTTCATAACAAATTCACGGGCCCGCATCACGCCAAAGCGCGGGCGTATCTCGTCGCGGAACTTGGTCTGAATTTGGTAAAAATTGGCGGGCAGTTGCTTATAACTGCGGATTTCGTTGCGGATCAGGTCGGTGATGACTTCCTCGTGGGTTGGGCCAAGGCAGAAATCCCGCTGATGGCGGTCGCTGATACGCAGTAATTCAGGGCCGTATTGTTCCCAGCGACCCGATTCCAGCCACAGGTCTCCGGGTTGTACCACGGGCATCAGCACTTCTTGGGCGCCGGATTTGTCCATTTCTTCGCGGACAATATTTTCCACCTTGCGCAACACTCGCAGGCCGAGAGGCAGCCAGGTGTATAGACCAGCTGCGAGTCTGCGAATCATGCCGGCGCGCAGCATCAGTTGATGGCTGATGATCTCTGCATCGGCGGGTGTTTCTTTCTGGGTGGCAATCAGGTAACGGCTGGCGCGCATGATTCCTCTTTCTTTGCTGACGTGTGTGGCGGGCTATTCTATGCCGCCTCGCAGGGCGGGTATAGTGTCCTCATCATTCAATGAGGTAGACAAGCCATGTTTGAACTGCACCCGCAATTGGCTCTGGACTGTATTGTGCTCGGCGATTTCCCCCTGTGCAGACTGCTATTGAGCCGCGACAGCAATTATCCGTGGTTTATTTTGGTGCCGCGCCGGCCAGCGCTGAGCGAAATTTATCAGCTCTCTGTTGCAGAGCGCGATCTGTTGATGGCGGAGTCGAGCTGTTTGTCTGAACTGCTTATGGAAGTGCTTCAGGGCGACAAGCTCAATGTGGCGGCGCTGGGAAATATGGTACCTCAGCTACACATTCATCACATTGTGCGTTATGAGAGAGATGCTGCCTGGCCGCGCCCTGTGTGGGGAGCAGTGCCGCCGCGACCTTACGCTGATGCTGAACTCGGCAGGTTGCGCGATACCCTGCTGCCACTGTTGAGAGAGAAAGGGTTGAGGGACTGTCAGCACTGAAGCGAGGAGGTGTGCCGGGAGGCGTTTCACTTTCTGCGGTGCGCTCACCACCGTGGCCGCAATAAAGAGCCCCGGTGAGTAAACTGCCCTCAGTCGTGGATACAGGTCCAGTCTGGGGCAGCTCTCGCCAGGGCTTGTAAAAGAGAGAGTGCAGTCGCGCCCTTTTCTTAGTTAGCCATATCCTTGAGCTTCTTGAGAGCGAGAATCTTGACGCTGGTGCTGGCTGGCTTGGCTTTGAAAACGGTTTCTTCACCGGTGAAGGGGTTGATACCTTTGCGTGCTCTGCGAGCGGGCTTTTTCACAGTCTTGATTTTCAGCAGACCGGGCAGCGTAAACTCGCCGACGCCTCTTTTGGCGAGGTGGCGGCCGATGATATCGCTGAGGCCATCGAGAACATCGTTGACCTGTTTGCGGGTCAGCCCGGAGGACTCAACCAGGCTGTTGACGATTTGGGTCTTGGTGTATTTCTCAGTAATGGCGCTGGGTTTCTTGGCGGCGGGTCTGGCAGCGGGTTTGGCAGCGGCAGTTGCTGCTGGCTTGGCAGTTGTTTTGGCGGCGGTTTTAGTGGCTGGAGCCTTGGCGGCTGAAGCCCTGGTGGCTGGTTTTCTTGCGGGTGTTCTAGTGCTAGCCATAGTGGGTATTCCTTTGTGCTGGGCTGAGTTGTTGGGAAAGGCGCATGGCTTGTATTCTCCCCCTGTATTTTTGGACTCAGGAAATACAATAGCAGCCGACGCAATGTATATCGCATCGCCCTTGGGCAAGCAACAAAAAAACGGCAAAAAAGCGCTGTCTTCCGTAAAAACAAGCCTGTTTTTGCTTTGTTGCCCCGTTTGGATGCTTTGTTGACGCCTGCGAGGACTTTTTCGCCGCGCTGCCAGGGCTGTCGGATCGTGGCACGCTGTGGAACTGCAGTGGGTGAAACGTCAACAGAGCCTAGGTATAATGCGCCCCTTTTGAGGTTCCGGCGGTTCCTGTCTGAAAGGGGCCGGGAGTTGTCTTTCTCTTGTTATGTGAGACCGCACTTATGCCAATTTATGCGTACCAGTGTCAGGCCTGCGATCATGAGCTCGAAGCCCTTCGCAAGATCAGTGATGATCCTCTGACCGACTGCCCTGCCTGTGGCAAGGCAACCCTCAAAAAACAGCTGACAGCGCCGTCGTTTCGACTGAGCGGGAGCGGCTGGTATGAGACAGACTTTAAAACGGGCAACAAAAAGAACCTGGCCGGAGATGAGACGGCACCGGCGACCAGTACCGGTGGGGCGGAGAATACTCCGGCTCCTTGACAACACAGCAACACGAATCGGGAATCAGTTAAATGCGTACAGGCTATTGTGGCGACCTGCGGTCATCCTCGGTGGATCAGGAGGTCACTCTGTGTGGCTGGGTGGACAGGCGGCGTGATCATGGTGGTGTGATCTTTATCGACCTGCGGGATCGCGAGGGCATCGTGCAGGTGGTGTTCGATAGCGATTGCGGTGAATTCTTCGCCGCTGCGGACCGTGTTCGCAGCGAGTATGTGCTGCAGGTCAAGGGGGTGGTGCGTGCCCGCACTCCGGCCACGGTCAATCCCGACATGGCGACCGGCGAAATTGAAGTGTATGGCCGCGAGGTCGTGATTCTCAATACTGCCGAGACGCCGCCTTTCCAGCTCGACGACCATATCCAGGTGGGCGAGGATGTGCGCCTGCGCTATCGCTATCTGGATTTGCGTCGGGAACAGATGATGCACAATCTTCGGTTCCGCTCCGACGTCACTATCGCCTTGCGCAACTTTTTGGCGGAGCGGGGTTTTCTTGAAGTAGAAACCCCGATGCTCACCCGCGCTACCCCCGAGGGTGCTCGCGACTACCTGGTGCCGAGCCGCACCCATCCAGGCAAGTTTTTTGCACTGCCTCAGTCGCCGCAGCTGTTCAAGCAATTGCTGATGGTGTCCGGCGTCGATCGCTACTTCCAGATCGTCAAATGCTTCCGCGATGAAGATTTACGCGCCGATCGCCAGCCAGAATTTACCCAGGTGGATATCGAGTTCTCTTTTGCGGACGAGGCGGAGATCACTGCCACTGCTGAGCAGGTGATCCGCGAGTTGTTCCAGACCACTCTGAATGTCGAGCTGGGGGATTTCCCCCGTATGCCTTTTTCCGAGGCCATGCAGCGCTATGGTTCCGACAAACCGGATTTGCGCATTCCTTTGGAGTTGGTAGAGATCGCTGACCTGGTGCAAACGGTGGACTTCAAGGTGTTCTCCGGCCCGGCCAGCGACCCTAAAGGGCGCGTTGCTGCTATGTTGGTGAAGGGCGGTAACGATCTGCTGTCGCGCAAACAGATTGATGCCTACACTCAGTTCGTTGGTATTTACGGCGCCAAGGGGCTGGCCTATATCAAGATCAACGATGCCGACGATCTGGAGAACGGCCTGCAATCGCCCATTGTTAAATTTCTTCCTGTCGAGGTGCGCAAAGCGATTCTTGAGCGCCTTGGAGCGGGCACCGGAGATCTGGTTTTCTTCGGCGCGGATCGCGCTAAAGTCGTCAATGATTCGCTGGGTGCTTTGCGCTGCAAGCTCGGCGAGGATCTCAATCTCTATACCTGCGAATGGGCGCCTTTGTGGGTCGTGGATTTCCCCATGTTTGAGGAAAATGACGACGGCAGTCTCACCGCTATGCACCACCCCTTCACGCGCCCGGCCTGTACTGCAGAGGAACTGGCTGCAGACCCCGCCTCTGCGCTGTCGCTTGCCTACGATATGGTGCTCAATGGCACCGAGTTGGGCGGCGGCTCCCTGCGTATCCACTCGCCGGCAATGCAGCGGGCGGTCTTCAAGGTACTGGGTATCGGTGACGAAGAAGCGCAGGAGAAGTTTGGCTTCCTGCTCGATGCTCTCAAGTACGGTTGCCCTCCTCACGGCGGTTTGGCCTTTGGCCTTGATCGTTTGGTGATGTTGATGCTGGGCTGTGACTCTATTCGCGATGTTATCGCGTTCCCCAAAACCCAGTCTGCCACTTGCCTGCTCACCGATGCGCCGGGTACGGTAAATACTGCCCAGTTGCGGGAGTTGAATATTCGCCTGCGGGAGAAAGTTGAGGTTTAAGAGTTCGAATTTCAGGAAAAAGGCAATTGCCGACGGATTGATTTTGTGTCGTCGTCACTCCCTGGCGGGACTCACGGCATTTGTGAATTCGCTTTTACATGGTGACGACGGCTGCATTCAGTGGGTGAGTGATTATTGCTCGCTCACCCACTGCTGACGAAGGAGGCACCATGGCCGGTCACAGTAAATGGGCCAATATCAAACACCGCAAGGCAGCTCAGGATGCCAAGCGCGGCAAAATTTTTACCAAACTTATTCGCGAGATTGTCACCGCTGCCCGCCAGGGCGGGGGAGTGCCTGAGGATAATCCTCGCCTGCGAGCCGCTATCGACAAGGCGCTAGGCGCCAATATGAAGCGCGATACTATCGACAAGGCCATTGCCAGGGGTGTCGGTACTGGCGAGGGTGAGAATTATGAAGAGGTCACCTACGAGGGCTACGGTCACGGCGGTGTAGCTGTGTTGGTGGAGTGCATGACGGACAACCGCAACCGTACTGTGTCCGAGGTGCGCCATGCCTTTACCAAGCGTGGTGGTAACCTGGGGACCGACGGCTCGGTGGCCTATCTCTTCAGCAGGGTCGGGCAGTTCAGCTTTGCGCCTGGCTGTGACGAAGAAGTTATTATGGAGGCCGCGCTGGAGGCGGGGGCGGACGATGTGATCGGTCACGATGACGGGTCTGTCGAAGTACTGACGCCTTGGGAGGAATTCAGTGCTGTCAGCGATGCCTTGAAGGCTTCAGGGTTGGTGGCGGACAATGCCGAAGTAACCATGATCGCTTCGGTGGAGGTGCCGCTCGACCGCGACGGTGCCGAGAAGTTGCTCGCCTTGGTGGACCATCTGGAGGATCTTGATGATGTCCAGAATGTCTACACGAATGCGGATATTTCTGAGGAGGTGCTGGCGGAACTCTAAAGAGTAGATCGCCCACTTAGCCTCAACAAAAAACCCGCCATGTGAGCATGGCGGGTTTTTTTACGTTCTGTGCCACTGGTGGCGCAAGGTCGCCACAGCGACCCCAGAACTGTCAGCCTGCGAGAGCCTTGACCTGAGCGTTGAGACGACTCTTGTGGCGGGCAGCCTTGTTCTTGTGGATGATGCCCTTGTCGGCGATGCGATCAATAACGGGCACTGCTGTATTGTAGGCAGCTTGAGCGTTGGCGTGGTCGCCCTTGGCGATCGCGGCCTGGACGCGCTTGATGTAGGTGCGCACCATGGAGCGCAGGCTGGCATTGTGTTGCCGGCGCTTCTCGCTCTGCTTGGCGCGCTTGCGTGCTTGGGGTGAATTTGCCACCGGGTTGGCTCCTGTAAGCTAAGGTCATAAGTTAAGGACGCGGTACTATATAGATAATGTTGTCCCGAATCAAGCAAGCTGATGCTGTTCGCTTGCCTGCCGAGTATCCCGTTGAAGGGACGCTTTCCTCAGGTTGTTTTAACTGATTTCTGATCCGGGTTGACCCGCAGCAGGGGGAAAGGCTTCACGGCAGGTTTGGTCGGGTTGCGCAAACGTGCGAGAGCCCACTGAATATGTTCCCGCACCATGGGGTCGGGGTATTCCGCTTTGGCTAAGAGCGCCTCCAAAGCGGAGTCACTGGTGGTGCCATTACCCAGCCCAATTGCCAGGTTGCGCAGCCAGCGGCTGTAGCCGATACGGCGAATGGGTGAACCAGCGGTCTTTTCTTCGAAAGCCGTTTCGTCCCACTGAAACAGGGTGGCGAGCTCCGCGTCAGCCAGGCCGTGACGGGGAGAGAAGTGATCTTCGGCGGTGGGGCGTGCGTAGCGATTCCAGGGACAAATGGCCTGACAGTCGTCGCAGCCGAATACCCGGTTGCCCATCAATGGGCGCAGTTCTTCAGCGATGGCGCCCCGGTGTTCGATGGTCAAATAGGAAATGCAGCGGCGGGCATCGAGTTGGTAGGGTTCGGGGAAGGCGTCGGTGGGGCAGATAGTCAGACAAGCGCTGCAATTGCCACAGCGGTTGGGCTGTTGCGGTTTGTCCACTGGCAGCGGCAGGCTGGTGTAGAGCTCGCCCAGGAAAAACCACGATCCTGCACCGCTATTGATGACCAGGGTGTGCTTACCCATCCAGCCGAGCCCTGCCTTGACGGCCAGGGGCTTCTCCAGAACAGGAGCACTGTCCACAAAAGGGCGTTGACGAATAGTGCGTAGCTCTGGAGCTTCCAGTTCAGGAGTTTCTGCAACACGGTCTTCGATGCGCTTAGCCAGTATTGCGAGGCGTTTGCGGATCAGTTTGTGGTAATCGCGACCCAGTGCATAGCGGGACAGGTAGGCTTTATCCCTGTCTCGCAAGGTGGCGATCAGGCCGCTTTCGGGTGGCAGATAATCCATGCGTACACAGATGACGCGGCAAGTTCCTGGCTCAAGTAGTTCTGGGTGCCAGCGTTTGGCCCCGTGGTTGGCCATCCACTCCATATCGCCCTGGTAGCCGCGACGCAGCCACTCTTGCAGCCTTTGGGCTGGGGCAGCGAGATCGGTGTCGGTAATGGCGACCTGCTGGAAGCCCAGCTCGCGCCCCCAGTGGCGTATTTCATCAGCGAGGGTGCTGAGGGCGGCAGAGGTGGAGGGTGGAAACATAAATTGACCATGGCAGCTGCGAGTGGTTTCCGTATAATTCTGCCAGAACTTGCGCTGATGAGCTCATTGTGGGCGGCCGGTAGGGTAAACGCATGAAAGTGGTCTGGCGACCAGCTCTTCGGTTCCAGTCCAGGGGAGCGCTATTCGAAGTATGTCGTAAACCTATCCCTGTCGCCGATCGTTTCAAAAGGCGCTACTCTGGGCTGTTGTCTACTCGGTGCCAAGCTGTAGTGAGGGCGAGTTGCCCTTATGCCATGCTTGTCAGAGCATCTCTTTCTACTGAGCAACACTCATTCCCAATGGACAGGACTAAACGGATAATGTCATGGCAAAACTCCCTCTAGCCCTTTATACCGCCAGCCAGGTTCGCGAGCTCGACCGCATCACTATTGAGGATCATGGTATTCCCGGGCTGGTGCTGATGAAGCGGGCGGGCAGGGCAATATTGAACGCGCTGTTAGCGCGTTGGCCGGATCCTTCAGCCATCACGGTTTACTGTGGAGCCGGCAATAATGGCGGCGATGGCTATATTGTCGCTGCTCTGGCACGTCGCAAGGGTATTGCTGCGACAGTGATTCAGGTGGCACCCGGCATGCGCTTGAAGGGTGATGCCCGCGCCGCTATGGAGTACGCCCTGGTAGAACAGGTGCCGATGGTGGCCTGGGCCGATGCGGAGACGCCCTCCGACGGGGTGATCGTCGACGCTTTGTTGGGTATTGGCATCAGTGGTGAGGTGCGCGGTGACAGTGCAGCGGCCATTGCTGCAATCAACGCGAGTCATTTGCCCGTGGTCGCCGTAGATATTCCCTCCGGGCTGTGCGCCGATAGTGGGGCGGCACTGGGGACTTCTGTGCAGGCGGATCTGACGGTGTCTTTTATCGGTCTCAAGCGCGGCTTGTGTACAGCGCATGGCCCCGCCGCCTGTGGTGAGCTGTTGTTTGATGACCTGGCGGTTCCGGAGACAGTTTATCAGCGTCTTGCCCCCTCTCTCGCCCGCCTCGACTGGCAGCTGCTGAGCAGCGAGCTGACACCGCGCCGTGCTGATGCTCACAAGGGCCTGTTCGGTCATGTGATGGTGATTGGCGGTGATACCGGCTATGGCGGCGCGGTAGCGATGGCGGCAGAGGCTGCACTGGCGGTGGGCGCTGGTTTGGTCAGTGTCGCCACCCGACCTGAACACGTCGCTGCGGTACTGGCCCGCTGCCCCGAGGTAATGGCGGTGGGAGTGGCATCGGGGCAATCCCTGGAGCCCTGGCTGGAGCGCCCAACTGTGCTGGTGATCGGACCGGGTCTCGGCCGCTCTCCGTGGTCGGAGCAAATGCTGCAGAAGGCCGTAGCCAGCGGCTTGCCGATGGTGGTGGATGCCGATGCGCTCAATATCGTGGCTGAGGGCCGTGTCGCTGCCAGTGCCGACACTCGCGACTGGCTGATCACCCCTCATCCTGGTGAGGTTGCGCGACTGCTGGGTATCACCAACGCTCAGGTGCAGAGCGACCGCTTTGCCGCCCTTGAGCAGCTGGGCAGCCGCTTCCGCGGCCCGGTGATACTCAAGGGAGCTGGCACCCTGGTCGCGGTGCCCGGAGAGGTGACAGGATTGTGCCCCTACGGTAATCCCGGCATGTCCGTGGGTGGTATGGGCGATGTGTTGAGCGGTGTACTCGGTGGATTGTTGGCGCAGGGCTTGGCGCCTGGACTGGTGGCTCGGCTGGGCACCTGCGCTCATTCCCTGGCTGCCGATCTTGCTGTCGCACAAGGTGGCGAGCGTGGCTTGCGGGCCACCCATCTGTTGTCACCACTGCGGGCGTTGCTCAATGGCCGCGCGGTTGGCAGTGCATGAAAGAAGGTGTATGGGGAGCGCGCAGATGATTGACGAACCGTTCTCTGTTTATCTGGAAGGCGAAGACGCGATGGTCGCTTTTGGCCAGCAGCTGGGTGCCGGGCTACGCACGGGTATCGTCCACCTCAGCGGCGATCTGGGGGCAGGCAAGACCACGTTGTGCCGGGGTATTCTGCGTGCTCGCGGTCACGCCGGTGCAGTGAAGAGTCCTACCTTTACCCTGGTGGAACCCTATGATTTCGACGATGGTGCGGTGTACCACTTCGATCTCTACCGGCTGGCGGATGGTGAGGAGCTCGAGTACATGGGCTTTCGCGATTATGTGCGCGATGACAGTCTGTGTATTATCGAGTGGCCGGAAAAGGGTGGCGATTATCTCGGTGCGCCGGATCTGGAGATTCGCCTTAGTATTGAGGGGCAGGGACGAGGCCTGGTTATAATCCCAGGGTCTGACTCTGGCAGGCGGCTGGTGGCGCAATTGCAGGGTGGTTGAGGGCATGAGGTTCACTAGGCATAGCTGGTGTGCGGTGGTGCCTTGGCTGGTAGGTATGGTGTTGCTTTTCTTGACCGCCGACAGCTTGGCCAAGACAGTGCATGGTGTGCGCTTGTGGCGTGCGCCGGACCATACCAGGCTGGTTTTTGATCTTACAGCCGACGCTGAGCACTCGCTGTTTACTCTCGAGAATCCCGATCGCCTGGTGGTGGATATTAGCGATATCAAGCTGGCGGCAGGTTTCGACGACCTGGATCTTGAGAACACTCCCATCATCGGTATTCGCTCGGCGCCGCGGGAGGGTAAGCATCTGCGTATCGTTCTGGATCTCAAGCAACCTGTCAGGCCGCGAAGCTTTCCGCTGCAGGCCAACGACCAGTACGGTGACCGCCTGGTCGTGGATTTGTACGATATTGAGAAAGAGAGCGAGAAAACTGTTGCCGATGTGGTCACTAGCCAGGGGCCGCATCGCGACATAGTGGTCGCCATTGATGCTGGTCATGGCGGTGAGGATCCGGGTGCCATTGGGCCTAACGGACTGTATGAGAAGAAGGTCGTGATGGCCATCAGCCGCGAGCTCAAGCGTCTTGCCGACAGCGAGCCTGGTTTTCAGGGAGTGCTGGTGCGTACGGGCGATTACTACATACCTTTGCGCAAGCGCACGGATATCGCTCGAGAACATCGCGCTGATCTGTTTGTGTCTGTTCACGCCGACGCTTTCAAGAACCCGTCTGCCCGCGGGGCTTCAGTGTTTGCGCTGTCGCCTGGCGGTGCCACCAGTGAAACGGCGCGCTACCTGGCTGAGCGCGAAAACAGCGCTGACCTGGTAGGTGGTGTGGGCAGTGTTCGGCTTAGTGACAAGGACAAGATACTGGCTGGTGTGTTGCTGGACCTGTCCATGACGGCAACACTCAGCAGCAGCCTCGAGGTGGGCAAGGAGGTCCTCGACGAGATGGGTGGGATGGCGAGACTGCACAAGCGTCACGTGGAGCAAGCCGGCTTTCTGGTGCTCAAGTCGCCCGATATTCCCTCCATTTTGGTGGAGACAGGTTTTATCTCGAACCCTACCGAGGCCCGTCAGCTGGCGGACTCCAGCTATCAACGCCAGCTGGCGGATGCCATCTTTACGGGTATCAAACGTTATTTTTACAGCAAGCCGCCACTGGGTACCTGGGTGGCGGCCAACAGCGTCGATGGTGCCGAGCGGGTGTATGTCATCGCGCGGGGTGATACCCTGTCGGGTATTGCCGCTCGTCACAACGTCAGTGTCGAGACACTGTTGCGTCATAACAGCTTGAGCTCCACCAATATTCGTGTCGGCCAGCGTCTTCGTATTCCGCCTATCTGAATTCCTTCGCCGAGAGTGTCCATGCCACGCATCCAGCTATTGAGTCCCCGTCTCGCTAACCAGATTGCCGCTGGCGAAGTGGTTGAGCGGCCGTCGTCGGTAGTCAAGGAGTTAGTGGAGAACAGTCTCGACGCCGGTGCCAAGCGCATCGATATTGATGTGGAGAGCGGTGGCGTCAAGTTGGTGAGGGTGCGGGATGACGGCGGCGGTATCGATCGAGAGGATCTGCCGCTGGCACTCAGCCGCCATGCTACCAGCAAAATTCTTGATCTCGATGATCTGGAGGCCGTGGCTACCCTGGGGTTTCGCGGTGAGGCTCTGGCCAGTATTGCGTCTGTGGCGCGGCTGGAGTTGCACACCAATACTGCGGACACTGGCGCGGGTTGGCGTGCCCGGGGTGAGGGGCGTGACATGACGGTGGAGGTGGATCGTGTGCAGCATGTGCGCGGTACCACCGTGGAAGTGCGCGACCTGTTTTTTAATACCCCGGCACGGCGTAAATTTCTGCGCACGGAAAAGACGGAGTTCGGCCGCATAGACGACGCGCTGCGCAAGCTGGCTCTGAGCCGCTTCGATGTGTCTTTCTCCCTGCGTCACAACGGCAAAACAGTGCACAATTTGCGGGCCGCCGATTCCCAGCTGGAACAGGAGCGCCGGGTGGCTGCTATCTGTGGTCCGGCGTTTATGGAAAATGCCCGCTATATTGACCAAACCCGCGGCGGGCTGCGCCTGTGGGGCTGGATTGGGTTGCCGACCTTTTCACGCAGCCAGGCTGATCTGCAGTATTTCTTTGTTAATGGTCGAGTGATTCGCGACAAAGTGGTGACCCACGCTGTGCGTCAAGCTTACCGCGATGTGCTGTATCAGGATCGCCACCCGGCCTATGTATTGTTTCTGGAGCTCGACCCCGGCGACGTAGATGTCAATGTGCACCCTACCAAGCACGAAGTGCGTTTCCGTGAGGGGCGCAGTGTGCACGACTTTCTGTTCAGTACTTTGCATCGGGCGGTGGCGGATATTCGCCCTGGCGAAGCACTGGGGGAGAGCGAGCCTGCGGCTTTGCAGCCAGAATCGTTGCGTTTCGCTCAGCCGGTGCCTGTCCAGCAAGGGATAGGGGGGCTAAGCGGAGGTGGCTTGAGTGATAGAGAGCTGGTCGGCAGTGGGGGGCTGGGAGGTGGCTGGACAAGACCGTCGTCCCACGGCGCAATCGGCAACCGGCTGGCAAGTTATGACGCGGGCTCCGACTCACGCAGGCTTTACGGAGAGTTGCACGATAACCCGGAGCTTGCTGCTACGGCTGAGGGGAGCGAGGAAATTCCGCCCCTGGGCTACGCTATTGCCCAGCTCAAAGGGATTTATATCCTCGCTGAGAATGCTTGCGGTCTGGTGATCGTGGATATGCATGCGGCGCACGAACGCATCAACTACGAACGTATGAAGCGTGCCTTCGATGCCGAGTCCGTTACCTCTCAGCCACTGCTGGTGCCGGAGGCTATCGCTGTCAGCGAAAAGGAGGCCGACTGTGCTGAAGAGTTTGCTGAAGTCTTTGCCAGCCTCGGCTTTACGCTGCAGCGTGCCGGCCCGGAAAGTTTGGTCATTCGTGAAATTCCCGCCATGTTGAGGGGCGCCAATGCCGAGGCTTTAGTGCGAGATGTGCTGTCGGATTTGCTGGAATACGGTACCAGCGACCGGATTCGCACCCATATTGACGATATCTTTTCCACCATGGCCTGTCATGGCTCAGTGCGTGCCAACCGCCGTTTGGGGGTGGCGGAGATGAATGCCCTTTTGCGCGACATGGAGGAGACCGAACGCAGTGGGCAATGTAATCACGGCCGCCCCACGTGGAGCCAGCTGAGCCTGGGGGAACTGGATCAGTTGTTTTTGCGGGGACGCTAAATGGCTGTCACTGATAAACCGCCAGTCATCTTCCTGATGGGGCCGACCGCTTCCGGCAAGACAGATCTGGCTGCGAATTTGCTGGCGCATATTCCCGCTGAGATCATTAGTGTCGATTCAGCGCTGGTATATCGAGGTATGGATATTGGCACGGCCAAGCCCGATGCGGCACTGTTGGCGCGTGCTCCCCACCACCTGATCAATATTCGCGATCCCGCTGAGCCTTATTCCGCCGCGGAGTTTGCTGCCGATGCCATTCCCTTAATTGCCGATATCAGTGCCCGCGGCCGGATTCCCTTGCTGGTGGGGGGCACGATGCTTTACTTTCGTGTTTTGCTGGATGGTCTGGGAGATCTGCCGCCGTCTGATCCCGCAGTGCGAGCAGCCATCCTTGCAGAGGCTGAGCAACACGGTTGGCCCTCCTTGCATGCGCAGTTGATGGCAGTGGACCCCGACACTGCCACCAAGTTACACCCCAATCACTCCCAGCGTATCCAGCGAGCTTTGGAGGTGTATCGACTCACCGGGGTTCCTGCCAGCCAGTTGCGTGGACAGACAGGTGGTGATGCCGTGGAACCCATCGGTGACGATTACCGTATTGTTCAGCTCGGCTTGTTGTCCCATCGCCGCGAGTTGCTGCACCAGAGGATTGCATTACGTTTTCAGCAGATGTTGGAACAAGGGCTGGTGGGTGAGGTCGAACAGTTGTACCGGCGTGGAGATCTGTCAGTGGAACTCCCTTCCGTTCGCGCTGTGGGCTATCGCCAGGTATGGGGCTATTTGGCCGGTGATTATGGCTATGAGGAAATGGTGGCCCGAGGACTGGCTGCGACCCGTCAATTAGCCAAGCGCCAGCTTACGTGGTTGCGAGGATGGGAGGGGCTGGAGGCTTTGTATATCGATGGTGCAGACGGTTTTTCGGTGGGCGAAGAAGAATTGCTGGCAAAGTGCTTGAAATTTTTGCAAAACACTCCCATATACTAGCTGCGCGGCAGTTGTTATGATTGCGCGGCAAGCTGAGTGGCCGATGTTCGGCAAGGTTGCGCCCGCTGACGGATACCGTTTTTTTTGGGCGCTTTTTTCATTTGTATAAGGAGAAAGATGATGTCAAAAGGGCATAATCTACAAGACCCTTTTTTGAACCTGCTCCGCAAGGAGCGTGTACCCGTGTCGATCTTCCTGGTCAACGGTATCAAGTTGCAGGGCCAGATCGAATCTTTTGACCAGTTCGTGGTGCTGCTCAAGAATACCGTCAGCCAGATGGTGTACAAGCATGCCATTTCCACCGTAGTGCCCTCGCGGCCTGTGCGTCTGCCTCCCGTTGCTCCCCAAGAGCAGGATGATGGCAATCAGGGCAATGAGGATTGAGAAGAGCAACCGGTTTCAGCCGTTCCCGCGCCTGCCAGGCGCGGTTGCTCGCTGTAGAGCCGGGAGCCTGTTTTCCCGCTCTCGCTCTCATTGCCTCGTTGAGCACAAGATTTTCCGCTAGGGCAGTCGGTCAACAGGCTCCAATGGCCGCGGAGGTATGATTGTTTTTTGACCGCCCTGAATCCGGTGAACTGGCGATTTTGGTCCATATGGATCTGCACAGCGACAACGAGCCGGATGACCCCAGGGAGTTTGAAGAGCTGGTGCTATCTGCAGGCGGTGATCCCGCCGAATTTATCACCGGGCAGCGTTCCTCTCCCACTGCCAAGTTTTTCGTCGGTACAGGCAAGCTTGATGAGTTGCGCCAGGCTGTAGAGCGCTTGGGTGCCGAAGTGGTGATCTTCAATCACAACCTCACACCGAGCCAGGAGCGCAATCTCGAAAAAGCGCTCGAGTGCCGGGTGCTTGACCGCACGGGCTTGATTCTCGATATTTTTGCGCAGCGCGCCCGCACCTACGAGGGCAAGCTGCAAGTGGAGCTGGCACAGCTCCAGCACATGGCTACCCGCTTGGTGCGAGGGTGGACTCACCTGGAGCGCCAAAAAGGTGGTATCGGTCTGCGTGGCCCCGGTGAAACCCAGTTGGAAACGGACCGCCGGTTGTTACGCGCCCGTATCAAGTCAATTCAAAAACGTCTTGAAAAGGTGCGCAGTCAGCGTCAACAGGGACGTCGCTCTCGCACTCGGGCGGAAATACCCACGGTGTCTCTGGTGGGCTATACCAACGCCGGCAAGTCGACACTGTTCAACCGTCTGAGTGATTCGGACGTGTTAGCGGCTGACCAGCTTTTCGCCACCCTTGATCCTACTATGCGGCGGGTGGACATGCCTGAGTTGGGGCCGGTGATTCTCGCCGATACCGTGGGCTTCATCAGTCATCTGCCTCACAAATTGGTGGATGCTTTTAGCGCTACTCTTGAAGAAGCCGCCAGCGCCAGCTTGTTGCTCCATGTCGTGGATGCGCACAGCGAGGAGCGCCAGCGCAATATGACGAGTGTTGATGAGGTGCTTGAAGAGATCGGCGCTGCTGATAACCCCCAGTTGCTTGTCTACAACAAGATTGACTTGCTCGATCATGTGCAGCCGCATATTGACCGCAACGACCAGGGCGTACCAGTGGGAGTGTGGGTTTCCGCTGTCAGCGGCGAAGGCATCGACCTGCTGATCCAGGCTGTTCGAGAGCGGCTCGGCAGCGACAGGATCACTGGCTGTTACCATCTGCCGCCTCGACTGGCGCGACTGAGGTCGCGGTTCTATGAGCTGGGTGCTGTGTTAGGCGAGAAGGTAGGTGCCGACGGCGGCTTTATTCTACAACTTAGTTTGCCGAGGGCAGATTTCAATCGTCTACTCAAGGCGGAGTCTATGGGACCGGAAGATTTGCCGCTCTGTGATGAAGTTGGGCTGATGGCCGAAAGTGCCTGACGCTGGCCGGACGTCTTGCTAGAATGGCGACCCTTGATGAGTGTCTGGAGAAAATTCAATGGCCTGGAATGAACCTGGCGGCGGCAAGGACCCCTGGGGCGGAGGCGGTGGTGGACAGAACAATGGTCCGCCCGATCTTGATGAAGCCCTGAAGAAACTGCGCGAGAAACTGGGTTTTCTCGGCGGCGGTGGCTCGGGCGGTGTCAACGGCTTCAAGTTCCTGCCGGTCATCCTGGTGATCATCCTGGTGATATGGGCCTTCTCTGGCATTTACCAGGTAGATGAAACGGAGCGTGCGGTAGTGCTTCGCCTGGGTAAGTACCATGCTACAGTGAACCCCGGTTTGCATTGGAATCCCCCGCTGGTGGATTCGGTCACCAAGGTGGAAGTGACCGAGGTGCGCCAATATCGCAACAACAACCGCGACCTGATGCTCACCGAGGATGAAAATATCGTCGATCTGCAACTGGTGGTGCAATTCAATGTGCCAGATCCGAAAGCTTTCGTTCTCAATGTCAAGGATCCGGAAACCAGTCTGCGCCACGCCACCAACAGTGCCTTGCGTCATGTGGTGGGCAGCAGCAAGCTCGATTCGGTGATTTCCTCCGGCCGGGAGCAGGTTGGTGTCGAGGTGAAAGAGCGCCTGCAGCGCTATCTGGATATTTACGATACGGGTATCGAGATTATTCAGGTCAACATTCAGGATGCCAAGCCGCCGGCCCAGGTTCAGGCAGCTTATGACGATGTTATCAAGGCTCGTGAGGATCAGGAGCGCGTGGTCAGCGAGGCGCAGTCCTACTCCAACGCCGTTATTCCTGAAGCCCGCGGGCGCGCCCAGCGCATTCTGGAAGAAGCCGATGCCTACCAGGCACGGGTGATTGCCGAGGCAGAGGGTGAGGCGGATCGCTTCGTCCATCTGTTCACCGAGTACGAGAAGTCGCCGGAAGTCACCCGCCAGCGCCTCTATCTCGATGCCATGGAAGCAGTGATGAGCAACAGCAGCAAGGTGATGGTGGCGGCGAAGGATGGCAACAATATCCTCTATCTGCCCCTCGACAAGGCGGTGGGCGGCGGCACGTCCGCCACCGCGACCCCGGGTTCACGTCTCAGTCCCGCCCAGATGAGCACTATCGCGGATGAAGTCCTCAATCGCATGGGGAACCAGTCCGGCAGCGGCAGTCAGCGGAGGGAGTTGCGCTAATGAATTCCAGATCATCCATGTGGATCATCATCGCCGTAGTGGCGCTGCTGATCGCCAGTAACAGTCTGTTCGTGGTCAAGGAGACCGAGCGCGCCGTCAAGTTGCGCTTCGGTGAGTTCATGCAGGACGATATCTCGCCGGGCCTGCATTACAAGATCCCGTTTGTGGATCAGGTGCGCAAGTTCGACGCGCGGATACTCACCCTCGACACTCCCACCGAGAGCTTCTTCACCGCCGAGCGCAAGCGTTTGCTGGTGGACTCCTATGTCAAGTGGCGGATCATCGACGTCGGTGCCTACTACCGTGCCACCGGCGGCAGCGAGGAGATCGCCAACAACCGCCTGTCGTCGCGGGTGAACGATGGCCTGCGCAACCAGTTCGGTACCCGCACCCTGCACGAGGTGGTGTCCGGCGAGCGCGATCGGCTGATGGAAGTAATCCTCAACTTGCTCAACCGTACCGCAGCGGAGACCTTGGGCATTGAGGTTATCGATGTGCGGGTCAAGCGCATTGATTTGCCCGACGAAGTCAGTGAGCAGGTTTATCGCCGCATGGTTGCCGAGCGAGAAAAGGAGGCACGGGATCTGCGAGCCCAAGGTTTGGAGCAGGCAGAGCGCATTCGTGCCGACGCCGATCGCCAAAAGGTCGTTATTGAAGCGAACGCCTTCCGGGAGGCAGAGGAAACTCGCGGTGTCGGTGATGCCCGCGCGACATCAATCTACGCTGCTGCTTATGAGCGTGACCCCGAGTTCT
>JALNZZ010000169.1 GCA_023229065.1 Porticoccaceae bacterium | reverse complement strand
GCCAAGCCAAGCCAAGCCAAGCCAAGCCAAGCCAAGCCAAGCCAAGCCAAGCCAAGCCAAGCCAAGCCAAGCCAAGCCAAGCCAAGCCAAGCCAAGCCAAGCCAAGCCAAGCCAAGCCAGTTCCACGTTCGGACGATAAAGCCCGTGGCGCGCGCTGTTTCCGTAGCACCCTCTCGCACTACATGCACCACCACCCCATTGCATCGTGTAGGAGCGGCTTCAGCCGCGATTGATGTGCAGCTTATTGGGGTGAAAGCCCCTGCAAAATCACCGCAACGCCCTGTAATGCCCATCGGGGCTAAAGCACCGCCCGTAAAAACATCTTCGCCTGCGGGCAGGAGCGGGTTTGCCCGCGAAATCTACCCACAACACCTCATTTCACGATTTTCGGAGCCATAAACATGTTCAGAATCCTGTTCGCCCTGCTGCTTGCCGCCAGTCTTCCACTCCATGCCGCCCCCACCGGCCTGCTCAACGACACCGGCCAGGACACCTGCTACGATGGTGCCAACCTGGTCACCTGCACGCCGGGCAACAGCGGCGATGCTGCCACCTATCCGCGCCAGGATGGGCGCTTCGGGCGCGACGCCGCTGCGTCGGCGGGTACGCTGAGCAAAACCGGCGCGGGCGCTGCCGGTTTCGACTACAGCAAAATCTGCTTCAACGGTGATGCGGAAGGCAGCGGCAGCTGCACCGGTGCCCTGGTTGCCAACACCAACGCCACCGCGACAGGATCCCCGAGCACCGACTGGGCCTGCACCAAGGACAACGTCACCAACCTGATCTGGTCGCTGCAAAGCGGCAGTGGCGACTGGACGACTTACGCCCAAACCACGCTCCCCAACGCAACAAACGCCGCAGTCCGCTGCGGCTACAGCAGCGGCTGGCGCCTGCCCACCCGGCGCGAACTGCTCTCCATCGTGCATAACGGCGCATCGTCGCCCGTCATCGACAGCGCCTACTTTCCCGCCACGCAGAACAGTTGGTACTGGAGCGCCGACACTTATGCGCCTGGTCCGGCCTACGCCTGGAACGTCAATTTCTATGATGGCAGCCCCTACGGCGACAATAAGGCCGTCACCTATTACGTTCGGCTTGTGCGTAGCGGACAGTGATTTGACCCTTTTGATTGCTTTTATCATGGCTCATTACCGGCATTTACCCGTCTGGAAAGCCGCGCTTGATCTGGCGGTGCACCTGGAGCACGCGGTACGGCGCTTTCCCCGTTATCATAAATACACCCTGGGCAGCGAACTGCGGCAGACAGCCCAACGCTTGTGTCGCCTGGTGGCGCGCGCCAACGATGCGCGGGACGCCGCGCGGGCAGTGGCATTGGACGAGCTGGTCGGGGCAGTCGAGGAAATGAAGACTCTTTTAACCCTGGCGCAGGAAGTCAAAGCCTTTGCCAATTTCAACGAATTTGCCGGAGCGACCGAACTCACGGTCAGCCTGGGCAAACAGAGCGGGGGGTGGCGGCGTAGGGTACGGCCCGAAGCCTCTGCCCAGCGAGGATGAGGCGCGTGTCGAAGTTCACTGTGCGCCCCGGCCGCCCGAAACCGGGTTTTCCCCGGCCAAGGCATGACGATGTACGCCACCCTACCGTGAGGATGGATGGCGCGCCGTCGGCGAAGCCTTTCGCCGGCATGAAGTGCCGGGGCGATAATCCGGTCAGGCTGGAGGGCGTGGCGGCTGTTGCCGCGTCCCAGCGCCTGATCCGGCCAACGCCTGGAACGTCAATTTCAATGATGGCAACACCAACAACGACAATAAGACCAACACCAATTACGTTCGGCTTGTGCGTAGCGGAGCGTGAACCAGCGGATAATCCAAAGGGTAATGACAACAAAGAGCCCTTCGGCCTCCTTGCCCTGTGGCGTGCCTATAGGGCCTGCCGCAAAGGCAAGCGCACTACCCGCGATACCCAGCGGTACGAAGCCAGGTTACTGGATCGTCTGGTTTCCAGCCGCGACGCCCTTGCCAGGTTCGCCTGGCGCCCCTCCCGCACCCTCGCGTTTGTGGTTTCCTCACCCAAATTGCGCGAAATTCATGCCGCCCCTTTCTCCGACCGTGTTGTCCACCACCTGCTGACGGATCGGCTGGCGCGGATTTACGAACCGGTGTTCATTCACGATTCCTACGCCAACCGGGTTGGCAAAGGCACCCATGCTGCTGTGGATAGATTGCAGGCCTTCATGCGCCAATTGGTAGGAGGGGGCTTGCCCCCGATGGATTCCGCCGCTGTCAAGGCCGCACCCACGGGCGGATATTGCCTGCAACTCGATATCGCCAATTTTTTCAACAGCATCCACCGGCCCACCTTGTTCGGTCTGCTTCAGCAGCGGCTGTTACGCGCCGTGCGCCGCAAGGGGTTGACGCGGGACGAAGCGCGTGCCCTGCAAGCCCATTGCCGCGTCCTGCTGGAAGCCGACCCTACCGCCGGTGTGCGCCGCAAGGGGTCGCCTGGGCTGTTCGATCAAGTGCCACCGCACAAGCGCCTGGGCGCGTTGGGACTGGGCGTCGGGCTGCCCATCGGCAATCTCACCAGCCAGTTCTTCGCCAACGTCTATCTTAATGAGCTGGATCAGTTCGTCAAACACACCCTAAAGGCGCGCTGGTATGTGCGTTATGTGGACGATTTCGTCTTGCTGCATCATGACCCGGCACAATTGTTGGCCTGGCGGGACGAGATCGAACGATTTCTGGCCGAACGCCTGCGCCTCAAGCTCAAGGAGCGGGCCGAACCCCGATCCGTGGCGGCGGGGGTGGATTTTCTCGGCTACGTGATCCGGCCCTTTTACAAGCTGGTGCGCCGCCGTGTGATCCGCCATTTGTACGCCCGGCTGGCGGAATTCGAGCGCCAACACGTGCGCCCCAACGCCTTGCGCCTGCCGCTCACCGCGCGCGACCTGTTGCGCGCACAAGTGGCCAGCTACCTGGGTCACCTGCGTCATGCCCACAGTTACCGCCTCTGGCTGCACACGCTGGAACGTTTCCCGTGGCTGTCCTGGATATTTGACCAGCCGGAAAACGCTGTGGGTGCGCAGTATGTAGGAGCGGCTTCAGCCGCGACATGCACCTCGCTCCGTCCAGCCTGGGAACCCGCTGCGGTATCCGGCCTCGCCGGGCAATACCGCGCCTTCGTCCGTCGTTATCCCGATGCTTGCGTTCTGATGCAGGTGGGCAAGAACTGGCTGGCGGCGGGGGGGCAGGCCGCCCCATTAGCCCTGCTATCCGGGGCGGTGACGGCGCGTCGTCCCGGTTTTGGTCATTGCATCGAACTGTCCGCATACCGGCTGGCGCAGGCGCGCCAAAAGCTCAAGCGCGCCGCCATCCCCCACGTCCTGGTGGCCCAATCCGGCCATTTCAAAACCGGTTTTAAACGCCGCGCCATGATGCTGATCTGGCGCCCAACCCCTGATCCCATCAAGCCCTTTTTATCTTCATCCCGCAGAGGTCCAACATGATCCTTCTATCCTTGTTTCGCAAAAATGGCGCGCTGGCGCTGCTTATGTTTTTTCTCGCCCTGCCCGCGCAAGCCGCCTTTACCGATAACGGCGACGGCACCGTCAGCGACACGGTGACCGGCCTTATGTGGGACCAATGCTCCTGGGGGCTGAGCGGCGTAAACTGCGCCACAGGAGCCGCAAGCAAGCACACCTGGGCCCAGGCGCTAGGCGTGGCGGTCACCGCCAATGCCGCAAACCACAAAGGCCACAACGACTGGCGCCTGCCCAACAAGAACGAACTGGAGTCCCTGGTGGACCTGACGCGCTCCAGTCCGTCTATCGATACCGCGGCCTTCCCCAATACCGAGAGTAATCTGTATTGGAGTTCCACCAATTACGCGCCTGATCCGGCCGTCGCCTGGGGCGTCAATTTCGATGATGGCAGCTCCGGCGGCGTCCTTAAGGCCAACCCCGATCTCGTTCGGCTTGTGCGTAGCGGACAGTTACTTGACTCTTTTGATGCGCAGGCCGATGCCACCCCCGACGCCTTCAGCTTCAGCGCCCAAACTGGCGTGGCGCTTTCGACGGCAGCCACTTCCAACACCATTACCGTGAGCGGGATTAACACCGCCAGCGCCATCGGCATTGTGGGTGGCAGCTACAGCATCAACGGCGGCGCATACACCACGGCAGCGGGGACAGTGAATAGCGGTGACACCGTGACCGTGCGGCAAACCTCATCCGCTGCCTACAACACTACCAC
>JALNZZ010000168.1 GCA_023229065.1 Porticoccaceae bacterium | reverse complement strand
GAGATCGGTATTTCCACCGACAAAATCCACGCTCGTGGCCCGGTCGGGCTCGAAGGGCTCACCAGCCAAAAGTGGATTGTGTTCGGCGACGGTAACATTCGGGAATAGGCCCGCGCCTTGGCTATTGGCATTTTCGGCGGTACCTTCGACCCGATCCATATCGGTCATCTGCGCACTGCTCTGGAGCTGCGCGAGCACCTTCACCTGGATGCTATGCATTTGATGCCATGTGGTGATCCGGTTCATCGCCATGCCCCTCTGACCTCTGCGGTTCACCGACTCGCGATGGTTCGGCTGGCGGTGGCGAGAGAGCCTGGGCTAGTAGTTGACGATCGCGAAATTGTGAGAGGCGGTGCCAGCTATACGATTGACTCCCTTCAGGAAGTGCGCCGTGAGCAGGGGTCACAGCAGCCCCTGTGTCTGTGCATCGGCATGGACTCACTGCTGTCTCTCGCTACTTGGAAGCGCTGGCGCGAGCTGTCCGACGTCGCTCATGTGGTAGTTGCGGCGCGGCCTGGTTGGCAGCCGCCCAGGGAGGGGGAGGTGGCGCAGTGGGTCGCTAAGCGGCGTGTCGACAATCCCGCCACTTTGCATACTCGGCCAGCAGGTGCTGTCTATGTTACCGCGATGACTCTGTTGCCAGTGGCAGCCACCAGCTTGCGGGAGTCACTTGCGGCTGGTCACTCAATCCGCTATCTCACGCCCGATGCGGTAGTGGACTACATTCATACCTATCAGCTCTACCAACGGTCGCCAATGGCCAGCCAGGAGATTCAATGACAAGTAATAACCTCGACGCGATCATCATCAGCGCTCTCGAAGACATCAAGGCCATCGATATCGCAGTCCTGGATGTGTCTGCCATGACCGACGTGATGGACACGCTGGTGGTAGCGAGTGGCAATTCTAACCGCCAGGTCAAGGCACTCGCCGACAACGTGGTGGAGGAGTGCAAAAAAGCTGGATTCCAGCCGTTGGGGGTGGAAGGACTCGACACCGCTGAGTGGGTGCTGGTAGATCTCGGTGACGTGGTGGTGCACGTTATGTTGCCGGAGACCCGCAAGTTCTACGAACTGGAAAAGCTCTGGTCAGTGCGCCCCGACGACTTGCGCAGCAAAAATCCCTGATGCGCTTGCGCATACTGGCCGTCGGTACCCGCATGCCGAGTTGGGTGGCTGAAGGTTTCAGTGAATACCACAAGCGCATGCCGCCAGAGATCCGTGTTGAGCTGGTGGAGCTGGCCAGTGGGCCACGGGGCAAAGGTCAACCGATTGAGAGGGCCATTGAGCGGGAAGGTGAGGCAATGCTCAGGGCTATTCAGCCCGGCGAAGGGGTGGTTGCCCTCGACGTGGGGGGCAGGGCGTGGAGTACCGTGCAGTTGGCCGGCCAGCTGCGCCGCTGGCAGGAAAGCGGCAACAACTACAATTTGCTGATCGGCGGCCCCGACGGCCTGGCGTCGGCCTGCCAGGCCCGTGCACAACAGTCTTGGTCACTGTCGCCACTGACCCTGCCCCATCCTCTGGTGCGGATCGTGCTGATGGAACAGTTATATCGAGCCTGGTCCATCAATGCTGGGCATCCGTACCACAAATAAGCGGCTCGCCTCTAATGTCGCCTTGGTTGAGCTTCTGGAGGGCGGCAGCAGGACAGGACCGGAAATCACTCTTGTTGCAGCAGTTCCACACCATCTGGTAAAGGCAGCCAAGGCTGGGCACTGGCTATCCAGTAATGAGTGGTGGGCTGGATATCATCCACTTCATCGAAGCTGCCCGCCTTGATAAAAATCAGCCCCGCCTCTTGAGCGCGCTCGGTATCAGTAACGAGCGGTGAGCCACAGCGACCGCAGAATTGGCGAAACACTTTCTGACCGCTGGTGCCGCGATCCTCGTAAACACTGAGACTGCCTGTCAGGTGCAGTTGGTCGCGGGGGAATACCGCGACCACCGATAGAGCACTGCCGGCTTGCTTCTGGCAGTGGCGACAGTGGCAGATGACTGTGGCTAAAGGTTGGCGAGGAACAGTGTAGCGAACCTGGCCGCACAGGCAGCCGCCAGTGCGGGTGTCTATTGAGGTAGTCATCGCGCGGTGTAACCCCCGTCCAGCAACAACTCGGCGCCGTGCATGTAGCTGGCTTCGTCAGAGGCCAGGAAGCGCACGCCAGCGGCAATTTCAGCAGGCTGGGCCATCCGGCCCAGTGCGTGAGACCGGGCTGATAGGTCGTAGGCCACCTGGGCTGACTCAACCACCCCAAGGTCTACGTAGCGTTGGAAAATATCATCTACCATTCCGGTATCGACGCCACCGGGACACACGCAGTTGATCCGCACCGAGTAACCCAGGCTGCTGAACTCCAGGGCCAGAGCCTTGGTTAGCAATCGTACGGCACCCTTGCTGGCGCAATAGGCACTGTTGAAGTCGGCGCCGACAAAACCGGCTATGGATGACAGGCTGATCACCGAGGCACCTCCACGGCGTCGGGGAGCTGCGGCTTTCAGCAGTGGCAGCGTTTTTTGGGTGCCGAGAAACACGCCGTCGACATTGATACTCTGGGTGTGCCGCCAGCTGTCCAGGGTGATGTCTTCGAAGCGCTCTATGCGATCAACGCCGGCATTGTTGACGAGAATGTCGAGATGCCCAAAGCGCTGGGTGATATCGGCGACTACCCTGTCCCATTGGTCGGGGTCTGTGACATCCAGGGTGTAGCCGTGATGAGCGCCGGCAGGTAGTGAGTCGGCACCGCTGAGGTCTGCGGCCAACACTGTGGCCCCGGCTTCGGCTAGCGCTGTGCAAGTAGCTGCGCCAATGCCGCCGTTGGCGCCGGTGACGAGGGCAATGCAGTTATCGAGTGACAATATCATGGGTTCTCCAGGGTATGTGGGTCAGGTCGCGGTCCAACCGCCGTCTACCGTCAGGCAGGCGCCGGTCACTACCCGGGCTGCTTCTCCGGCGAGGTAGAGTACGGCAGCTGCAGTTTGCTGGGGGGTGATGCGCTCCTTGACGTGGTGGACCTGGAGAAAGGCGTCGTAGGCAGCATCCTGGCTGATACTCAGTTCATCAGCCAGGACGCCGGCGGCGTGGGTCACCATGGGAGTATCCACTAGCCCCGGGCACACAGCGTTGACGGTGATGTGGTGGGCGGCCAGCTCAGCGGCCATGGTTTTGGTCAGTCCGACTACCCCGTGCTTGGCAGCACAGTAGGGACCGAAACCCGGAGCACCCACCAGCCCGGTGGCAGAAGCTATGTTGACGATGCGGCCACCGCCCGCAGCAATCAGCTGGGGCACAGTTGCTCGACTGACTCGCCACACCCCGGTGAGATTAATGTCGATGACGGTTTGCCAGCCCTCATCGGTGGCTTCATGAGTGGGTTTGTTGGGGGGCAGGATGCCGGCGTTGTTGACCACAATGTCCAGGCCGCCCAGCTGTTCCACTGCCGCAGCTACAAAGGCTTCGACTTGGGCCGTGTCGCGTACGTCGCAATGTTGTGCTACCACGCGGCGATTTAAACGGCTGATTTCTGCCGCCACGGCGCTCAGTTCATCATTGTTGGCCAGAGAGTAGGCCACACCGGGGATGTGCTGGGCACCGATGTCACAGAGGGCCACATCCGCTCCCTGCTGGGCCAGCTGGAGGGCAATCTCCCTGCCCTGGCCCCGGGCAGCACCGGTGATCAGCGCCCGTTTGCCGGTAAAAGGCAAGTTGTTCATGACTCAAAACCTCGTTGAAGTGTCGCTGTGCGTGGTTGGGTGAAAGGACTACTTGGTGGCAGCGGTTGAGAAACTAGTTTAGAGACATCCATAAGCTCTACCTCAGGGAGCAGTTCCTTAACGCAGGTAGGAGGGGTCGAGTTTGTCCCGCCGCCCCCAGGTAAACTCCCAGCCATCCTCAGCATAGATAGGGCCGGAAGCTGGGTCATTGCGGGTGATATCGAGTACCACTCGGCGGTCAGCGATCTTCCACTCGCCCCGGCGTTTTTCAAAGCGATCGATATAACGGTTATAGGCTGTGACCTGCTGACCTTGACCCGTGTCGCTGATGGAAAGGCAATAGGTTTCGGTAAAGGCAGTGTCACCGTCAAATTCACAAGTGAAGTTGCCGATCAGGTGTTGGCACTGGTGGATATCCTTGAGGAAATCGACAATCCAGTCAGCAAAGTCCTTGCCCAGGCCTTTGAACATGCCGTGATCGTCGATGGCATCGTCGTGGTAGACGGACTTGATCAAGGCTGCATCACCGCGATCAACCCCGCGGCAATAGCGCG
>JALNZZ010000166.1 GCA_023229065.1 Porticoccaceae bacterium | reverse complement strand
TTGACCTCTTCACTATTGGCTACAAGCTCCTCCATCGACGCACTGGCGCCATCCACAAGCTGCGGTGCGGTCGGCGTCTCGCCACAGTCTTCACCCAGCGCCAGCGTATTCAACGAGAATACCCCCAGAGTCAGCGCGGTGGAGAGTGCCAAAGCAGGCTTGAAAAATTGGAAAATGGACATATAACCCCCATAAGTTATTGATAATTTCGTTGCTGAAAACGCCTAGCTCAGCAAGAGTGCCACGGATTTTCGCGCTGGGCAATCGCCTCCATAGCCGTAATCCATCAGGAGCCCCAGCTATGGCAGTAGCGATGGATTACAATGCCTCTACGATATACTGACCCAGGATCCATGATGAGCCAACCGGCAACACATTCCAGCTTTGAGTTTCTGCGCCGCCAAACGGTGAAATCCCTCAACCTGGTGGTGGAGGAGTACCGCCACCGCGCCACCGGCGCCCAACACATCCACCTCGCCAGCGACTCACCTGAAAATGTCTTTATGGTTGCGCTGCGCACGGTGCCAGAAGACTCCACCGGCGTGGCCCATATTCTCGAGCATACCGCTTTGTGTGGCAGCGAAAAGTACCCCGTGCGCGACCCTTTCTTCATGATGATCAGGCGTTCTCTGAACACTTTTATGAACGCCATGACCAGCTCCGACTGGACCGCCTACCCTTTTGCCAGCCTCAATCGCAAAGACTACTTCAACCTGCTGGATGTCTACCTGGACGCAGTATTCTTCTCTCGCCTGGACCCGCTCGACTTCGCGCAAGAAGGCCACCGCGTCGAGTTTGCCGAGCCAGACAACCCCGACTCACCCCTGGTATACAAGGGTGTGGTATTTAACGAAATGAAAGGCGCCATGAGTTCGCCCGTGTCTACCCTCTGGCACACTCTCGGTAAATACCTCTACCCCACCACCACTTATCGCCACAACAGTGGTGGCGATCCGGAGTGCATTCCCGATCTGAGTTATCAGCAGCTGCGGCACTTCTACGAAACCCATTACCACCCCAGCAACGCCATCTTTATGACATTTGGCGACATCCCTGCAGCGACCGTGCAGGAACGGATCGAAAGCCAGGCCTTGGCACGCTTCCAACACCTTGACGTTGAAATCGCCGTACCCGACGAAAAACGTTACCTGGCACCGCTGCGGATTGAAGAGGCCTACGCCTTCGACGAGGAAGCCTCCACTGACGACAAAACCCATATTGTGATGGGCTGGCTGCTCGGATCTTCCACCAACCTGTTGGAATCCATGGAAGCTCACCTATTGTCCAGTGTCTTGCTGGACAATAGTGCCTCCCCCTTGCTGCAAGCGCTGGAAACCACCGACCTTGGCAGTGCCCCCTCCCCGCTCTGCGGCTTGGATGACTCGCAGAAGGAACTGTGCTTCGTTTGCGGCATTGAGGGCAGTGAGACAGATCGTGCAGAAGCCTTTGAACAACTGGTAACAGAAGTTCTGGAACAAGTGGCCCGCGACGGCATCCCCGAAGAGCAGGTGGCAGCCAGCCTTCACCAACTTGAACTGCAGCAGCGCGAAATTACTGGCGACAGTTACCCCTTTGGCCTGCAATTGCTGATGACCGCTCTCACCAGCGCCACTCACCGCGGCGACCCCATCGCTCTTCTCGACCTCGACCCGGTGCTGGAAACCTTGCGTCAGCGCATCGCCGACCCTCAGTATATTAAAACACTGGCACGGCGCCTGTTACTGGACAACCAACATCGGGTGACCCTTGTCTTGCGACCCGACCCAGAGCTGTCGGCGCGCCGCGTGCAGGCAGAAATGGACCGTCTGGCAGCCATCAAAGCTGATCTCGACGACAACGGAAAGCAGGCGATCGTTGAGCAGGCGGAAGCCCTTAAAAAACGCCAGGCCAGCAAGGACGACGACAGCATTCTGCCCAAGGTGGGACTCGACGACATCCCCAGCGAGATGGCCTATATCACGCCTGTCGAAAAGCTCCCCACACCCCTCCCCCTAACCAGCTATGGGGTTAGCACCAACGGCCTTGTCTACCAGCAAGTCATTCTCCGCCTGCCCCCCCTGTCAGAAGACGAGGTAGACTTATTGCCTCTCTATGCAGGGGTGCTCACCGAGCTCGGCGTCGGCAACCGTGACTACCTGGCCACCCAGCTGTGGCAATCGCGTGTTAGCGGCTCACTGACAGCTAGCGTCAGTGCCCGCGGCACCCCGCTCGATACCGAGACCCTGGCGGGGCATCTGGTGCTGTCCGGCAAAGGCCTGGCCCGCAATCAGGAGGAGCTGACCCGATTGATGGCCGAAACACTCGACCAGGTCCGCTTTGACGAGTCGGATCGTATCCGCGATCTCGTAGCCCAGCGACGTGCTCGCCGCGAAGCCTCCATCACGGGCCACGGTCACTCCCTGGCTATGCTGGCTGCTGCCAGTGGTCTCAGCGCTGCCTCGCGACTGGCCCACCTCTGGGGCGGCATGACGGCTATCAGCGCCCTCAAGACGCTCGACAAGTCCCTCAACGACACTGCTCAGCTGGAGACCCTCTCTAATCGACTGCACGCGCTACACGACAAGCTGCGTGATCTCCCCCGGCAATATCTGGTGGTGGGCGAGCCCGAGCGGCTGGACAACTACAAGTCCACTCTCATTGCCGCGTTCCCGGCGGGTGTCTGGACGGGAGAACAGGAACCCTTCACTGTACCCAGCAGCTCAGTCTCCTCTCAGACAGCGTGGAAAACGAGCACTCAAGTTAATTTCTGTGCCACTGCCTACCCGACTGTGCCCAGCGCTCACCCCGATGCGGCAGCTCTCACTGTCTTGGGTGGTTTTCTGCGCAACGGCTACCTGCATACGGCTATCCGCGAACAAGGCGGCGCCTATGGTGGCGGCGCCAGCCAGGACAACTACGCAGGCACTTTCCGCTTTTTCTCTTATCGCGACCCCCGCCTTGGCGAAACTCTCGCTGACTTTGATGCTTCCCTCGACTGGCTGCAGCGGGACGACCATGGCTGGCAGCCAGTGGAAGAAGCTATTCTTGGGGTTATCGGCGCACTGGACAAGCCCGCATCTCCTGCTGGTGAAGCCAAGCAGGCTTTTCACTCGGAACTGTATGGCAGCACCCGCGAACAGCGGGAAGCCTTCCGCAACCGCGTACTGACGGTCACTCTCGCCGACTTACAACGGGTTGCTGCTGAGTACCTTACGCCGCAGCGGCGCCACAGCGCTGTGATTACCAGCTCCACCCGTGCTGGCGAGCTGGCAGACCAAGGCTACCAGGTACTCTCTCTGTGAAAACACCCGACACTGGCATGAAGCTCTGTCGAAAAGGCAGTGGGGGAAGCGACCATGAAGGACAGTGACAGCGACAGGCTCTACGCCAGCCCTCGCCTGAGCATTGCCGGCTTTGCCTTCAATCACGCTGTAGTGGCCGTGTTCCCCGACATGATCAAACGCTCAGTGCCTGGCTACGAGACCATCGTCGCCATGACCGGTACTCTAGCGAGGCGCTTCGTGAGGCCCCACACCCACTGCTATGACCTCGGTTGCTCTCTTGGCGCCTCACTGCTGGCCATGGCTGCCGCCACTAGCGACAGGCCCCGCCACCTGGTAGGGGTAGACAACTCGGCGCCCATGATCGAGCGCTGTCAGGAAATTCTGCAACGGGAGTGTTTAGCTACAGATGCCGAACTGCTCTGTGAGGATATCGCCACTGTTCCCATCGCCAATGCCAGCATGGTAGCGCTTAACTTCACGTTACAATTTATTCCTCTGGAGCAGCGGCAGGCCCTGCTGGCAAAGATTTTTGCCGGCCTCAACCCCGGTGGCGTCCTGGTATTATCAGAAAAAGTCGCCTTCGGCGATGAAGACCACAACCGACTGATGATCGACCTGCACCATGACTTCAAGCGCGCCAACGGTTATAGCGATCTGGAAATTAGCCAGAAACGTAGCGCCCTCGACAACGTGCTGATACCCGAAACTCTGGAGGCCCATCGCCAGCGGCTAAGGGAGGTCGGTTTTGCCAGTGTCGATGTGTGGTTTCAGTGTTTCAACTTCGCCTCGCTGATTGCCATACGCGGTGAGTAACTGCCCCCCAGGCAAAGCACTAGCCACAAAAAAGCCCGGCATATAACCGGGCTGTTGTGCTCGAAAGGCAATCCGCGAGCAGCGATTCAGGCGATATCGTCGAAATCGTAATCCTGAATCAGCTTGCTCAGGCGGCGCTCCTCAAGCTTGGCTTCAAGCCTGCGCCGAGCTTCGAGATCCGCAAGCGG
>JALNZZ010000167.1 GCA_023229065.1 Porticoccaceae bacterium | reverse complement strand
ACTGAGCAATTTGCGCCAGCTGGGCAAAATTTCATTGTGGCCGAGTGTCCTGCTATGCGCTCAGCCACTCAGTGGGGCCTGGTAGCACTGCTGCTGGTGCTGTTGCTCGCCTCAGGTTGTGCCACCCGCCCTGCGGCGCCGGAAGTGGTGCACTGGGAGTCTCACCAGCGCCAGTTATTGGCACTGCGTCACTGGCAAATCGAGGGCAAGCTCGGCTACCGCAGCCCGGAACAAAATGGCAGCGCCTTCGTGAACTGGCGCCAGGCAGAGGATGCCTTTGACCTCGCTCTCACTGGGCCTTTCGGGGCCGGTGCTACCCGCATCAGTGGCGATCATCAGCGGGCGGTGCTGCAACAGCAGGGCCGCGATGAGATCCGCGCTCCGACAGCTGCCAAGCTTACCGAATGGCTGTTTGGCTGGCCGTTGCCGGTGGAGCAAATGGTCGACTGGGTCAAGGGCGTGCCGGCATCTGAGCCGCGCCAGTACCTGCATGGCTTCAACCTGGCGGGGCAGTTGGCAACCCTTGAGCAAGCTGGCTGGCAGCTGCAGTTCGACAATTATCAGCAGGTGGACGGCTTGGCGCTGCCGGGTCGCATTCGCGGTACGCGGGGCGAGGTGGCGTTTACCCTGGTGGTGCGCCAGTGGCAGGTTGGACAGTTCTGAGATGTTGCGCCTGCCTGCCCCAGCCAAACTCAACCTGTTTTTACATATCACTGGTCGCCGTGCCGACGGCTACCATACTTTGCAGACCTTGTTTCAATTGCTCGACTACGGTGATGAGCTGGGTTTTGCGGGCCGTGCGGATGGCAAGTTGCGCTTGCTGGACCCGTTGCCCGGGGTTCCCGATGACGATAATCTGGTGCTGCGAGCCGCCCACGCTCTGCGCCGTGCCACTGGCTGTGTGTTGGGGGCTGATATCGCGCTACTCAAGCGACTGCCTGCCGGGGGTGGCCTCGGGGGCGGTAGTTCTGATGCTGCCACTGCGCTTCTGGGATTAAATCAGATATGGAATCTGGGGCTGGATCTCGATACTCTGGCCGCCATCGGGCTACAGCTGGGAGCGGATGTGCCTGTTTTTGTGCGTGGCCGCAGCGCCTGGGCAGAGGGGGTTGGGGAGCAATTGACGCCGGTTGACCTCGATTTCGCCTGGTATTTGGTGCTGTGTCCCGACTGTCAGGTGGCAACAGCAAAAATCTTCGCTCACAGGGAATTGACAAGAGGCGCACTCCCCATCACAATACGCGCCTTTCTCGGGCAGGGTGGCGAAAATCACTGCCAGCCTGTCGTAGAAAAGTTGTACCCCGGCGTTAAAAGAGCCCGCCTGTGGCTCGATAATTTTTCGCCGGCTCGCATGACAGGCACAGGTGCCTGCGTGTTTGCCAGGTTTGATAGCGAAGCCCACGCCCGCGCGGTGCTAGCTAAAAAGCCTGAAATGTGGCAGGGTTTCGTCGCCCGCGGGGTGAACCAGTCACCCGCCCATACAGCACTGAAGCTGTTGACTACTACTGGGGTGTCGCCAAGTGGCTAAGGCAACGGGTTTTGATCCCGTCATTCGTAGGTTCGAGTCCTACCACCCCAGCCATATTTTCGCCTGATCTCACCAACCCCAGGAAAATGACCGTGGCCAACTTGATGGTTTTCTCCGGCAACGCTAACCCGGAGCTGGCGGAGGAAATTGCCCGACACCTTTTCGTCCCCCTTGGCAGTGCCACCGTATCGGAGTTTTCCGACGGTGAGATCAACATCGAAATCCGCGAAAACGTACGCGGACAAGATATCTTTGTTGTGCAGTCTACCTGCGCACCTACCAACAAGAATCTGATGGAACTGGTGCTGATGGTGGATGCTTTGCGCCGCGCCTCGGCAGCCCGTATCACCGCAGTGATCCCTTACTTCGGCTATGCTCGCCAGGATCGCCGCGTGCGCTCCGTACGGGTTCCTATCAGCGCCAAGGTCGTGGCCGATATGCTCGCCCATGTCGGTGTCAACCGGGTACTTACAGTCGACCTCCATGCTGAGCAGATCCAGGGTTTTTTCGACTGTACCGTGGACAACGTCTACGGCACTCCAGTACTGCTGGCAGATATCGAGCAGCAAAAATACGACAATTTGCTGGTGGTGTCGCCGGACATTGGTGGAGTGGTGCGGGCTCGCGCAATGGCCAAGCAGTTGCACACCGACCTGGCAATTATCGACAAGCGCCGTCAGGAGGCTAACAAAGCCGAGGTAATGAACGTTATCGGTGATGTGGAAGGCCGCACCTGTGTGTTGATCGACGATATCATTGATACGGCTGGCACCTTGTGCAATGCAGCGAATGCCCTCAAGGAAAAGGGTGCCCAGCAGGTCGTGGCCTACTGTACCCACCCGGTGCTGTCTGGCAAGGCCATCGAAAACATCAACAACTCCCAGCTCGACACCTTGGTGGTGACCAACAGTATTCCGCTCAGGGCGGAGGCGCGGGCCTGCCCACGCATCCGTCAGTTGAGCTTGGGGAGAATGCTGGCCGAGGCGGTGCGCCGGGTCAGCAATGAAGAATCCATCAGCGCGATGTTCATCTGAAGCGCGCAGGATAAACGGCCCAGCAGGGCTTAACAGCAACTTCCGTTACAGGTTCTGGTCGCGGACCGGACGGAAATACTCAAGGAGTACGACCATGGTCGATTTCTCTCTCAATGCCAAAAGCCGTGACGATGCGGGGAAAGGTGCGAGCCGCCGCCTGCGCCGTCTGGCCGATGAAGTGCCCGCTATTGTGTACGGTGGTGATAGCGAGCCACAAAAGGTTGCTCTGACCCACAAAGAGATCACGCACGCGCTGGAAAACGAGGCTTTCTATAGCCAGGTTATCAAGCTCAGCGTCGATGGCAAGGGCCAGGACGTTATCCTCAAGGATGTTCAGCGCCACCCATCCAAGCCGCGCATTCTCCATCTGGACTTTCTGCGGGTCGACAAGGATCAGAAGCTGACCACCCGTGTGCCTCTCCATATCGTCAATGGCGAAACCGCCAAGGGCGTCAAGCTGGGCGGCGGTATCGTTACTCAACTGCTGAACGAACTGGAGATCCTCTGCTTGCCCAAGGATCTGCCTAGCTTCATTGAGATAGACGTAGCGAACGTCGAGGTCGGTCAAATTCTTCACATTTCTGACCTCGAGATGCCCAAGGGTGTCGAGAGCGTTGCCCTGGCCCATGGCGGCGATCACAACCTGTCGGTGGTTACCATCATCAAGCCCCGCGGTGCCGCTGCGGATGATGATGAAGGCGACGCCGAGGAAGCAGAAGAAACTGCCGAGTAAGATTGCCGGGGCCTTGCCCCGGCAGTGGCTGGAAGCCGTTGACACCTCTCCTGCCGCAACGGCGGGAGAGGTGTCAGCAGGTCCGGGAGACGAGGCCTTACATTGGATACTCCGCTCAAGCTCATTGTCGGCCTGGGTAACCCCGGTGCCAAGTACGACCGGACCCGCCACAATGCCGGGGCCGATTTTGTTGCCGCCCTGGCCCAGCGCCATGGTGCTGATTTGCGAGCCGAGAGCAAGTTTTTCGGACTCTGCGCCAAATTTACCCTCAACGGGCGCGACCTGCGGCTGTTGATTCCCACCACTTATATGAACCGCAGTGGCCAGGCCGTGGCGGCCTTGGCGAATTTCTACGCCATTGAGCCCGGTGAAATACTCGTTGCTCACGATGAGCTGGATCTGGCACCAGGTGTCGCTCGCCTCAAAATTGACGGGGGTCACGGCGGCCACAATGGCCTGCGGGATATCATCCAATCTCTCGGCAAGCGGCGCGATTTCGGTCGTCTGCGCTTGGGAATTGGCCATCCGGGCCATGCCAGCCAGGTGGTGGACTTTGTACTGCGCAAAGCGCCACCAGATGAGCAAGCCTCGCTGCAAGAGGCCATTGATGACAGTGTGGCGGTGGTGCCAGAGCTGGTCGCAGGCCGCTGGAACGAGGCCATGAAAGCCCTGCACACTGCCAACAAATGAGCGCCTCGCCAGGCGCAGCCGCCAGTCGCGGACTGGCAAACCAGGATAAACGACCTCACCAGGATAAACGATCATGGGATTCAAATGCGGCATCGTGGGCCTGCCCAACGTAGGCAAATCCACACTTTTCAACGCTCTCACCAAGGCTGGTATCGACGCAGAGAACTTCCCGTTCTGCACCATCGAGCCCAATACTGGCATCGTTGCCGTGCCCGATCCGCGCCAGGATGCTCTGGCTGAGATCGTCAAACCCGAACGGGTGCTGCCTACCACCATGGA
>JALNZZ010000165.1 GCA_023229065.1 Porticoccaceae bacterium | reverse complement strand
GCTCCAGCCAAAAGGCCTCTGGCTCGCTGGCGGCACGGTTGAAGTCCTGATGGTACGTCATTGCTGATCCCCTTCGATTATCAAAATCTATAAACCCGGTGGTACCACACTGGCCTGCGCACAGGAGTCTTTAGACACAAGTCTACCAATGCCGAGACGTCTGCAGATTTTTCTTGAAACACACCTTTCCCCGGTATGCTAGCGCGGCTCGCACACCAATAACAGATCCCATTGATGGGCTAGCCAGATAGAGTGGCCACTTCGACATCCGTACTCGAATGCATTTGCTACAATCCCACCAAACACCGCAAGGCCAGCCATGCCCTCCACCACCCGATTACCTTTCTCGCTACTGATTACCCTGGCTCTGACAATGATGTTGGGGCCGTTCGCCCTCGACACCTATCTGCCAGCGTTTCCGGCCATGGCCAGCTCTCTCGGAGTCGAGCAGCAGGACATTGCTGTCACTGTGTCGGTCTATATCTTTGCCCTCGCACTTGGTCAGCTGGTGGGCGGTGCCCTCTCCGATCATTACGGGCGTCGCAACGTGCTGATCAGCGGATTGCTGCTCACCGCCGTCGCTGCCCTGCTGCAGGCTAAAGCGGACAGCCTGGGATTGCTGATGACCGGGCGGGCACTGCAGGCTTTTGGCGCTGGCTGGGCGCTGGTAAGCGTGCCTGCCCTGGTTCGGGATCGAGTCGCCGGTCAACAGGCTGCCAAGTTATTTTCGCTACTTGGGCTGATTATGGTGGTAGCGCCAGCTCTGGCACCTGCTGTGGGCAGCGCTCTACTTAAGCTCGGCTCCTGGCGTCTGATTTTTCTGTTTCTGGCACTCTATGCCGGGCTGATGATTCCCCTCGCTGCCGCCAACCTGGCGGGGGGGCGACCCATGGGCTCCACCGCAACAGGCAATAAAAGCCCGTTCGCAGCTTCTCTGCTGGCTAACTATGTGGCAGTGTTAGGTAACACCCAGGCGCTGCCCTATATTTTCTGGCAAGCAAGCAGCTTCACCGTCATGATGCTGTTTATTACTCACGCTTCTTTTATCTACCAGATTCACTTCGTCCAGTCCGCCGACGCTTTCGCACTACTGTTCGCCGCCAATATCGTTGCCATGTTCGCCTTCAACCTGGTCAACCGACTGCTGCTTTCGCGCCTCAGCTCCTTGACTGTACTGCGCCTGGGCACGGCCTGTCAGGGAATCGGACTGGCGTTACTGCTGATCACAGTAGGCTTGGAATGGCCGCTGGCAGCTTTCCTGCCAAGCATGATGATCGCTATCGGCGCTCTGGGTGCCATCACACCCAATATCCAGGCCTGCTTTCTCGATCACTTCCCGACCAACAGCGGCACTGCCGCTGCCCTTATGGGTGCCGCTCAATTCGGCATCGCCGGTCTGGTCAGTGCACTCTCGGCACAGCTACCTCTCAATCTTGCCACGGTGGTGCTGACGATGGCCGTCTGTGGCGCCATCGGAGTCGCGATTATGCTGTGGTCGCTTTGCTGGCGCAAAGGTCGGTAGCAAAGCGTCGGCTACGGGCACTCAAAGCCCCAGCGCCGCTTTAAACAGTAAAAAGTGTACGTTCACCAGAGCAGGTACATTGCGCTGATAGCCACCACCCATGACAGCCGCGACAGGCAATCCAGCCCTGTCGCAGTGTGCGAACACCAGGCGGTCGCGGGCCAGCACACCTTCATCACTGATCTCGAAATGCCCCAGCTCGTCGTCGCAGTGAATATCCGCACCGGCATCGTAGATAACGACATCCGGCCTGAATTCTGCAATGGCGCGGGCCAGCGTACGATCGACGCAGCTCAGATACTCATCGTCCCCCACTCCCTTTGGCAGAGGAACATCCAGATCCGACGCCTGCTTGTGAAAAGGGAAGTTTTTTTCGCCGTGAATGGAAACAGTAACAATATCATCGCGTCCCTGCGCCAAACTGGCAGTCCCATCGCCCTGATGGACATCGCAGTCAAAAATAAGGACACGCTGAATACCTGGTCTGGCAAGCAAGTTCAGAGCGCATAGATAAAGGTCATTGATAATACAAAACCCCGATCCATAGTTGTAAAAAGCGTGATGGTAGCCACCGCTCAAATTGATTGCCCGTCCCTCCTCGAGGGCCAACACACCCGCCAGGATAGTCCCGGCGACAGCAGTAAAAGTGCGTGTCACCAGCTGCTCAGACCAAGGGAAACCAATGCGCCGGATGGCGACACCATCCAGGGTTCCGGCAACAAAGTGTTTCAGATAAGCAGGGCAAAGGACGCCGCTGATCTGGGCAAGGGTCAATGCTTTCGGCCGCACGAACTGTAGCGGGGCCACGCCGTGGTGACACAATTTCTCGTACAAGCCCTGATACTTTCCGATCGGGAAACGATGCCCCTCAGGCAATACTAGCTGACTGTAGATCGGGTGATAGATAAGGGGAATCATGGACAGCTCATCGCCACATTAAGGCTGACAGAAAGCCAGCAATTATGAGCGGCGCTTACTGAAAATTTCCTTGTTTTCCTGGCGTTTTTCCTCACTCTTGCGCAGCAGGACATAAGTGGCACCGTAACCACCGTGATGGCGCTGGGCACTGTGAAAAGCCAGTACTGCATCAATTTGGCGCAACCAATGGTTCACACAGCTTTTGAGCAGCGCCGGGTTATCTCTGAGCTCGCCCTTACCGTGAGTAATCAGGGCACAGCGAATATGTTGCTCGGTGCAGTCGTTGACGAACTCCAGTACTCTGTGGCGGGCCTGCTCTACCGTTAGACGGTGCAGATCGAGGCGCGCATCCAGTGCGTATTTTCCCAAACGTAGATTCTTGAACACGCCATGCTGAACGCCAGCGCGCTTGAAAGACAATTCATCCCAAGGTTTGACCGGCTCGATATATTCCAGATCAGACAAATGGTTATCGGCACGGGCTATGTCTCGGCTTGCGGCACGGCGCCGCTCACGCATACCCGGTGTAACCTCTGGAGTGTGGCGCGACGCCACCGTCTTGGCAGTGCGCAGCGGCTCCACTTCGCCAACAAACTCTCGGAATAAGCTGTGGTCATCACTTTTCATAACTCAATCCCGCTCAGAACAGCAGAATAGCGCCCCACACCAGGGCCGCAAGCGCCATGGCGAGCAACACTGCTGCCGAGCCAAAATCCTTGGCCATACCCGCGAGCACATTGTGCTCCTCGCCAATACGATCCATCGCGGCCTCAACCCCCGAGTTGAGCAGCTCGACAATCATCACCAACACCACCGCAGCCACCAACAGGGCTTTCTCCACGCCGCCTTGTCCGAGGTGGAGGCCAAGGGGAATCAGCACCACCGACAATAACACTTCCAGCCGGAAAGCCTCCTCACGACGAAAGCAGGCAACCAGCCCTTGCAGAGAGTAGCGGAAAGCACAGATCAGGCGGCGATGCAGTACTCCTATAACCCCGTCCATCACCCCTCCGCTGAAGTCCCGTCGTTGAGGTGGTGATCCATCTCCAGCGCCGGCATGGAAACCATCAACCCGCCTACTATCCGGGCAGGTACCCCTGCAACCGTGGTATGCGGGGGTACTGAATCGAGCACCAGACTGCCGGCACCAATGCGAGCGCCAGCGCCCACTTCGACATCACCCAACACCTTGGCACCCACCGAAATCAACACGCCAGGCCCGATACGGGGGTGGCGGCGCCCTGGGTCCTGGCCGCTGCCTCCCAGAGTAACGGCGTGGAGAATAGACACGTCATCGGCAATCACCGCGGTTTCCCCGATCACCAGGCCGGTAGCATGGTCGAGCATAATGCCACCGCCAATGTGCGCCGCAGGATGGATATCGACACTGAAAATTTCCGAGACTCGGCTCTGGATATAGCGCGCCAAGGCACGGCGCCCCTGCCCCCACAGCCAATGACTGACGCGGTAGGCTTGGAGGGCATGAAACCCCTTGAAATAGAGCAAGGGAATATAGCGACTGTCGCAGGCCGGATCGCGCTCGAAGTGAGCCAACAAATCGCGGCTCATACGCTCGCTGATACTCGGATCTGACGCAAAGCCGCGCGTCAGCACCTGGTGAAGGGTCAGTGCGCTTACCACTTCACTGCCCAGCAAGCTGGCCAAGGCGTAGGCCAGAGCCGACTCCAGAGAATCGTGGCTCAGCACTGCGGCATGAAAGTAGCTCGCCAGTGCTGGCTCCTGGCGGGACACTTCGCGCACCTCCTCACAAAGCGCCTGCCATAGAGAATCATCTTTGTCCGGGGATGTCGTTACGGATGGGTTGTCTATCTGCGTGTGATTCACGG
>JALNZZ010000164.1 GCA_023229065.1 Porticoccaceae bacterium | reverse complement strand
CGACCGGATACATGACTTCCAGCGGGCGGCTTTGCCAGGCGATGGCCTCGGCCATGACTTCGTCGGTGACCGAGCTGATGAAGTCTGGAGAAACCTGGGTGCCGTAGCTCTCGGCCAGAAAGGCCTGCGTAAGCTTCCCCGTCAAGTAGGCAGTTCATTATAGAGATTTGGGGCTGTGGTTAACCGAGGCATGAACTGCGTCGGCGGGATGTTCCCCAACGACTCGTGGGGACGATTTTCGTTGTACTCGTATACCCACTGATCAGTAATGGCCTGTACCTGATCAATGCTGTCGAACAGATATGCATCGAGCACTTCATTGCGATATGTCCGGTTGAATCGTTCAATGAAGGCATTTTGATTTGGTTTGCCAGGCTGGATGTATCGCAGGCGTATGTCCTGGGCACGGGCCCAGTCAACGAAGCGCTGAGAGGTCATTTCCGGACCGTTGTCCAGGCGAATGGCTTGCGGTTTGCCGTAGTAGTCGATCAGACGCTCCAGCGTGCGTATCAGCCGGGCCGACGGTATGGATGTTCCGATATCGATAGCCAGGCATTCGCGGTTGGCTTCATCGAGCACATTGAGCGTGCGAAATGTCCTGCTGCAGTACAGTGAATCGTGCATGAAATCCAAAGCCCAGCAATCGTTCACCTTGTTCGCCAGATCCAACGGTTGGGGCTCGCGATCAGGAACGCGTTTCTTGGTTCGCCGTGGCAGGTTCAGTCGCATATCGCAATAGACCCGGTGTACTTTTTTATGGTTCCACTTGTGGCCATCAAGACGCAGGCGCGAGAAGCATTTCCAGAAGCCCCAGCGCTGGTGGTTCTCAACAATCGCATTGAGTGCGTCAATGACAGCCGCATCGCGTTCAGCTGCCGACTCTGGCCTTTTGTAATACGCCGCCCGCGACAGGCCCGTAATCTCACAGGCACGGGTGACAGGCAATTGAGCTTCTACAAGCTGCGCTGTCACGTCGCGCCGGGCGGACGGCGTCAGGACTTTCGACCCAGCACCTCCCGGATCGCATTGTTCTCCAGCGCCAGATCGGCATACATCCGTTTGAGCTTGGCATTCTCGGCTTCCAGCTCGCGCAGGCGGTGCAGCTGCGAGACCTGAACGCCCGCATACTTGCTCTTCCAGTTGTAATACGTTGCGCTGCTGATGCCGTGCTGCGTATTCCGATGATTGTGACCACCGATTCCGGTGATCGTGACCAGTCATTCTTTTAAATCTGATTTTTCCGATTCCGACATCGTGACCAGCCATTCCGGCATCGTGACCATCGATTCCGATGATCGTGACCACCCTGGTGACGTGTCGGCGAGATCCAGCGCATTGACCTCAACCCTGCGGTAGTGTGTTGGGCTTTTTGGAGCCCACATGCCGCCGCCCTTACTGAGTATGCGCATGATCAAATCCATTCTTCACCATACACTTTATCTGGGACATTCCCAGCGCCATTGCGCCCAGGCCCTGGGCGTATCCAAAGGCGTGGTGGCCAAGTACCTGAATGCAGCGGCAGCTGCGGATCTGGACTGGGCATCCATCGAGCCGCTGGACGAAGCGGGCCTGGAACAACGCCTGTTTCCAATACGGGCCAACGGCAACATCCCGGTCAGCCCGGACTACGCCAGCATTCACCGCCAGCTCTCGAACAAGGGCGTTACCCTGATGTTGCTGTGGCAGGAATACCAGGCCGATCATCTGGGTCGGCGCACCTTGCAATACAGCCAGTTCTGCGAACGCTACCGGCAATACACCAGGACTCTGAAGCGTTCCATGCGTCAGGTGCACCGTGCCGGCGAGAAGCTGTTCGTGGACTTCGCAGGGCCCACACTGAGCCTGGTCAATGGCACGCGCGCCCACCTGTTCGTCTCCTCGTTGGGTGCCTCGCATTACACCTATGCCCAGGCGATGCCCGGGCAGAAGACCGTCGACTGGATTACCGGCATGACTGGCGCACTGCACTTCATGGGCGGCGTCCCCGAACTGATCGTGCCCGATAACGCACGCGCAGTCATCGCCCAGCCGGATCGCTATGAGCCGCGCGTGAACGACACGGTGCTGGACTTCGCCCGGCATTACGGCTGCTCCATCCTGCCGGCACGTCCTTACAAGCCACAGGACAAGGCCGGGGTCGAATCCGCCGTGCAGGTGGTCGAGCGCTGGATCATGGCACGCTTGCGCCATACGCGACTGAACGATCTGGGTGCCGCCAACCAGGCGATAAGGCCACTGCTCAAGCAACTCAATGAGCGCGCCTTCCAGAAACTGCCCGGCAGCCGTGCGAGCATGTTTGCCGACATCGACGCCCCGGCGCTGCGCCCCTTGCCGGCCAGCCGCTACGAGTATGCCCGCTTCAAGACCGTGAGAGTGCATGTGGATTATCACGTCGAGATCGACGGCCACCGCTACAGCGTACCGCACGCTCTGGTGGGCAGTGCCCTGGATGCCCGCCTGAGTGCCCACGCAGTGGAGTTGCTGCATCGGGGCAATCGTGTCGCCATGCACGTGCGCAGTGACCAGCGCGGCGGCTTCACTACCGTCGATGCCCACATGCCTGCCGCCCACCGGGCGCATCGTCAGTGGACGCCTCAACGCCTGATTCACTGGGGATCGACGATAGGGGTGGCCACCGGCGCCTTCATCGAGCAGCTGCTGGTGCGCAACAAGCATCCCGAGCACGGTTACCGCTCGGCGCTGGGGCTACTCTCGCTGGCCAGGCGCTATGGCCGGGATCGTCTGGAGCGCGCCTGCGCCATCGCCCTGTCACTGCACGCATGTCACTACCGCACCGTGCGCGACATCCTGGCAAACGGGCGCGATCAGATTGAGCAGCCGGCAGGCGCGGACTGGTACAGCCCGCAGCATGAGCACCTGCGCGGCGCGCGCTCCTATCACTGAAACGACCAGAGAGAATCCATATGCTTCATCAACAGACCTTCGCGCAGCTGCGCGAGCTCAAGCTGCTGGGCATGGCGGCAGCCTTGCAACGCCAGATCGAACAGCCCAGCGCCATAGACCTGTCCTTCGAGCAGCGTCTGGCGCTGCTGGTACAGCAAGAGTGCGATACCCGCCACGAACGGCGCTGCACCCGGCTATTGCAGCAAGCCCGCCTGAGATATCCACAGGCGGCCATCGAGGACTTCGACACCCGGGCCGGGCGCGGCATCGAGCGCAGCCGCTTCACCAGCCTTGCGCTGGGTGATTGGGCAAGTGCCGGACATACCATCATTCTGACCGGCGCCACCGGCTGTGGCAAGACGTGGATCGCCTGCGCCCTGGCCCAGTACGCCTGCCGCCAGGGCCACAGCACCCGCTACCTGCGCGTACCGCGTCTGGCCGAGGAGCTGCGCACCCTGCGTGCTGCCGGTTCCTACACAAAGTGGCTGACCCAACTGGCCAGGATCCAGGTGCTGGTGCTGGACGACTGGGGGCTGGTCGGACTGGATGGTCTGACGCGCGAGGCGCTGATGGAGATCCTGGATGACCGGGCAGGCTCGCGCGCGACGCTGGTGACCAGCCAGTTGCCCGTTGAACACTGGCACGCCTGGATTGGCGAGCCGGCCATGGCCGATGCCATGCTCGATCGACTGCTGGCGCAGGCTCATCGCATCGTGCTCAAGGGCGAATCCTTGCGCGCTGCCGAGCGCTGCGAGGCTGCAGCTCCACCCTCCTGATTACAGGTGATATCAGCGTGCTTGCCAACCCCGGTGTCGGGGTCGAAAACACCGTAACGTACAATCAAATCCGTGCTTGATCCCGCCGATCGTCACCGGGTGGTCACGATCATCGGAATCGGTGGTCACGATGTCGGACTGCCTGGTCACAAAGCCGGAATCAGTGGTCACGATCAATCGGAATACCCAGCCGTGCTTGCGACACAGCTCGGCTATTGGCATACCGGCCTCGCCTTCCTTCAACACCGCGACGATCTGGGATTCGGTAAATCTGCTTTTCCTCATGGAGGTCTCCGTACAAGGGGAGGCCCCAAAATTCTAATCAAAAATGTCTACATAAAGGGGAAGCTTACGCCTGGATCTCGCGCACGCTCATGCCCCGGGCGTACATGGCAATAATGCGCTCATCGAAGCCAGTAAAGCGCCGTTCATGCTTGGGAATCAGAATGGGCTCGAAGCTGCCATCACGGTCGCGCGGCAACTCCACACGCACAGGGCCACGATCCGTAATGAGTCGAACCTGAAATATCCATTTCACCCCGCAGCAACGGCCGGTACGGTGAATTTCAATGATAATAATCCGCCATCCGGGATTGCGTTCTGATATTGACGGCGCAATTGCGGCGTAAGAAAC
>JALNZZ010000163.1 GCA_023229065.1 Porticoccaceae bacterium | reverse complement strand
ACAAAAAAATCAGCGACATCAAGGCCGTGGTTTCCGGTGCGGGTGCTGCCAGCATCGCTTGCGTGAACCTGTTGTGCAGCATGGGGCTGCGCAAGGAAAACGTTCGCATGCTCGACCGCAACGGCGTGATCTACAAAGGTCGGACGGAAGGCATGAACCGCTGGAAGGAGCAGTACGCGGCGGATACCTCTGAGCGCACTCTTGACGAGGCCATCACCGATGCGGATCTGTTCCTTGGTCTGTCCGGCCCGAACGTGCTGAACGGCGAAATGGTGAAGAAAATGGCTCGCGATCCGTTGATTCTCGCCATGTCCAACCCCATTCCAGAGATCATGCCCGAGGAGGCCCGCGCTGCACGCCCCGACGCTATCCTTGCCACTGGCCGCTCCGACTACCCCAACCAGGTCAACAATGTCCTGTGTTTTCCCTTCATCTTCCGCGGCGCCCTCGATTGCGGTGCTACCATCATCAACGAGGAAATGAAGCTGGCCTGTGTCTATGCCATCGCCGACCTGGCCCACCGCGAAATCACTGAAACCGTGGCCCAGGCCTATGCTGGCGAAGAGCTCAAGTTCGGCCGTGAATACCTTATTCCCAAGCCCTTTGATCCCCGCCTGATTGAAGAAGTGCCCCTGGCCGTGGTCAAGGCCGCCATGGATAGCGGCGTCGCAGCCCGCCCCATTGAAGATATGGAGGCCTATCGTACCCGACTGCACTCCTACGTCAGCGGCAGCCGTCTGTTCATGCAGCCGATCATTGAGCTGGCGCGCCGTCACCCGGCCCGCATCGTGTATGCCGAGGGTGAAAACGATGATGTGCTGTTAGCCATGCAGGCGGTGGTTGATGAGCAGATCGCCAGGCCGTTGCTGATCGGTCGCCCGGCGGTGATTGAGCGCAAGATCGACAAAATGGGACTGCGGGTTCGCAATGGCCACGACATTGAAATTATCGATGTACTGAAAGCGGACCAGGATGACAGGTACTGGAAGTACTACCATGAGCAAGTGGGTCGCTCCGGTGTTTCGGTGGAGGCCGCCCGCAACACAGTCCATGCCAATGGCACCGTGCTGGCCGCCATCATGGTCGCTCTCGGCGAGGCCGACGGCATGATCTGTGGCAAGGTGGGTCGTTTTGACGAGCATCTCAAGGACATTGCTCCCATCATCGGTTACAGTCGCGGCAATGCTCAAATGTCCTCGGTATGTGCCCTGCTGCTGGAAGACGGTCCGCTGTTTATCGCCGATCCCTTTGTCACTGTCGACCCCACCGAAGAAGAGATCGTCGCCATTACTCGCGATGCCATCGACTTTGCCAAGAATCGCTTCGATATCAAGCCCAAGGTGGCTCTGCTGTCCCACTCCAATTTCGGGACTTACGAGGATACGTCGGCCATCAAGATGAAAAATGCCGCCGCCCGGCTGCGAGCCGCCATGCCCGATATCGAGCTGGAAGGCGAGATGCACGCGCTATCGGCGTTCAATGAGAGTCTGCGCAGCACTATTTTTGAGAACTCCGGCCTCAAGGGGCGCGCCAACCTGCTGGTGATGCCCAATATGGACGCTGCCAGTATTGCCCTGGGCCTGATCCGTTCCCTGACCAATGCGCGTCTGGTGGGGCCATTCCTGTATGGTCTTAACAAGCCAGCTCACATTCTTATTCCTTCAGTGAGCGGTCGGGGTATTCTCAATACCACGGCGTTGACTGTGGTGGATGTGCTGCGCCGTCAGGTGGGTTGAGGCTACAGGCTCCAGTGTGTTGGAGCCTGCACCGAGTGAGGTCGGTCATTTATGTACTGCCCCTTTTGCGGTGCCGAGGATACCAAGGTCATCGATTCGCGCCTGGTCGCGGACGGTGGCCAGGTGCGTCGTCGCCGCGAATGTCTGTCTTGCAAGGAGCGATTTACCACTTTCGAGGTGGCGGAATTGCTGATGCCGAGAATCATCAAGAACGATGGCACCCGCGAACCCTTTGACGAGAGCAAGTTGCGCTCCGGGTTGCAGCGGGCGCTTGAAAAGCGCCCGGTGGGAGTCGAGCAGATAGAAGCAGCCATCGCCCAGATCAAACACGGTTTACAGACCACCGGTGAGCGGGAGGTGCCTTCGCGGCTGGTGGGTGAAAAAGTGATGGAGGCGCTGCGGGATCTCGACCAGGTCGCCTATGTGCGCTTTGCCTCGGTGTACCGCAGCTTTCAGGATATCAGTGAGTTTCGCGCCGAACTGGATCGCCTGGAGCTGGCAGGCCCCACCGGCGACAAGCGAGGCGGAGAAGCGTCGTGAACGAAGCTTCGTACTCGCTCTTCGAGCGCGAGTGCATGGCCCGCGCTATCCAGCTGGCGCGCCGTGGCTGGTACACCGCCAGGCCCAACCCTCGGGTGGGCTGTGTCATCGCCCGGGAGGGCGTTATCGTGGGCGAAGGCTATCATTATCGCGCTGGTGAGCCCCATGCCGAGGTCAATGCTTTGCAGGCGGCGGGAGAGAACGCCCGCGGCGCCGTGGCTTTCGTCACCCTGGAACCCTGTAACCACCGAGGCCGCACCGGCCCCTGTGCCCAGGCCTTGCTCGATGCCGGAGTCAGCGCAGTCGTCTATGGTATGGCCGACCCTCATCGCGCTGCCAGCGGTGGCCTTGAAACTTTGCGTGCAGCGGGTGTAACTGTGCGGGGACCTTTGCTGGAAAGCGAGGCGCGCGCGCTCAACCCGGGCTTTATCAAGCGCTGCGAAACTGGCCTGCCGCGGGTCACGGTCAAGCTGGCCATGAGTCTCGACGGCCGCACTGCCATGGCCAGTGGCGAGAGCCAATGGATCACAGGGCCGGCAGCACGCCGCGATGTACAACGTCTGCGCGCAGCCAGCGATGCGGTGATCAGCGGTATTGGTACCGTGTTGCAGGACAACCCGGCCTTGACCGTGCGCGCCGCGGAACTTGGCCTGGGCAACGCAGACGAGATCGCCGCTCTGCAGCCGTTGAGGGTGGTGCTGGACAGTGCATTGCGCACACCTCCCGACTCGCGTTTGTTGCAGCAACCCGGTCCGGTGTTGATTGCCACTTCGAGCGCCGCAGCCGCGGTGGACTTTAGCGCTGCGAGCACTGTGCCTGAGATCAAGGTGTTTTCTGCGCGGCAGGCGTTGGGCCGCGCCAATGGCTGCATTGATCTCGACGCTGTGCTGCGAGAGCTTGCTCACCGCGAGTGCAGCGAAGTGCTGGTGGAGTCCGGCTCTGCCTTGGCCGGCGCCTTTGTCGCCGCTGGGCTGGTGGATCAGTTGGTGATCTATGTTGCAGCCAAATTGATGGGCAGCAGGGCATGCCCCCTGCTGGACCTGCCACTGGATACCATGGCTGAGAGTCTGCCGCTGACAATTCGTGAGATCTGTGCGGTGGGGAATGATTGGCGTATTACGGCGGAGCCGGGCTGAGGGCCATACCCTGTAGGGCTCCCTGGTGAAGAGGGTGCCTTTTCAATAGTAGTTGCAGGTGCCCGCCCACGTTGGCCGTCAGCGTGATGTTCAAAGCAAAGGTTCAAATGAGGAAAGAAGATGTTCACGGGTATAGTCGAATCTCTCGGTACCATTGCCGCCATTGAGGAGCGCGGCGGCGATACTCGCCTGACCATTGCGACCGGGGAGCTGGATATTTCCCGGGTCCAGCTCGGCGACAGCATTGCGGTCAATGGTGTTTGTCTGACTGCGGTCGAGCTGCCTGGCAACGGCTTTGTCGCCGATGTATCCCGCGAGACTCTCTCTCTCACCACTGCCGGGCTGTGGCAGGTCGGCGATCCGGTAAATCTGGAGCGTGCCCTGACCCCGGACTCCCGTCTCGGCGGGCATATGGTAGCTGGTCATGTAGACGATATTGGTGAAGTGGTGAGTCGCCACAGCGACGCTCGCTCGGAACGCTTCCGCCTGCGCGTACCCGCAGCCCTGGCGCGCTATATCGCCCACAAGGGCTCAGTGGCGGTCGACGGCGTCAGCCTTACCATCAACCGGGTGGAGGGGGCCGAGTTTGAGATCAATATCGTGCCCCATACGCTGGAGAGAACAGTGATCGGCGGCTACCAGCCCGGAGTGAAAGTCAATATCGAGGTGGATGTGATAGCCCGTTATCTGGAGCGCCTGTTGTTGGGGGATCGGGCGGCAGAAGTCTAGGGATGGCAAATCACCTGGCGAGTGTGGGTCAGTGTGGCGGGGCGCGTTGGGGGCAGTAAGGCGTCGCCACGACGATCGTAGGCGTGCCGGTTGTGTTAGAATCCTCCCCCCTTTCCAAGTCGTAGCGCCTCTCATCGCGCACTCAGAGAAACAGTCTTATGAAACTGAACACCGTCGAGGAGTTGATCGAAGACATCCGCGAAGGCCGGATGGTCATTTTGATGGATGACGAGGA
>JALNZZ010000162.1 GCA_023229065.1 Porticoccaceae bacterium | reverse complement strand
GCTGGTGCAGGTGTGGAAAATCCTCCGCTGCGATTCCCAGCCGGTGCATACCGGTGTCCACCTTGAGCCAAACGCACAGTGAGGCGGGGGGGCGTGCCCGCAGCAGGGCTTCCACCTGGGTGGGGTCGCCAACCATCGGCCACAGATTGTGAGTGGCGCACAACTCGATTTCATCAGGGCTGAAAATACCTTCCAGCAACAGTAGAGGCTTGGTGATGCCCGCCTGGCGCAGCACCATGGCTTCATCGCAGCAGGCCACGGCCAGTGCAGGGGCTAGAGGCTCCAGGGCGCGGGCGGCTGGCACAGCGCCGTGACCGTAGGCGTTGGCCTTGACTACGGCGAGGGTCCTGGCGGCAGGGTTGTCGCGCTGGGACAACTCACAGGCCAGCAGATAGTTGGCTTTGAGGGCATTGAGATCGATCAGGGCTGTCGAAGGGCGGGTCACAGCGGCTCCGGTTGTGGGTTGGAGGAAAGATTTTTTAAGGCGGCGATTATAGGGGCGGTTGCTCGAGAGCGACAGGGCAACTGGCCTCGAAGTGGCGCCAGGTCTGGTGCAGGATATGGCGGGCAGCGTGGAGTGTTACTGGCACAAAGCGTACCTTAGCGCCGGGGGGGAGTTGCGCCAGCAGGTCGAGATCGGTGGAGATCACCACCCCGACGCGAGGGTAGCCACCGAGAGTTTGGTGGTCGCGCATGAGGACGATGGGCAGGCCATCAGCGGGCAGCTGGATTGCACCGGGCGTGATGCCCTCGGACAGCAGGGCCACGGAGGGCACAGCCAGGGGTTTGCCCTCCAGTCGGTAGCCCATGCGGTCACAGTGGGGCGATACCCGGTAGCTTTGGGCAAAGAACAGCCGCTTGGCGGCACGAGAGAACTGCCGTGCCTGCAGGCAGGGGATGACTCTGAGTTCCGCTTCGCTAGCGGGGGCTGTGGTCCAGTGAGGACGCAGCGATGATGGCACTGCGAAGCGTCTGGTGCCGGCTGGTTCCTGCCCGGCTCTGGCAAGCTTGTCCCCCGCCGCCAGGGCACGGCCTTTAATGCCGCCGAGAGCTTCGCGGGGAACCGTTGCCGCGCTGCCAAAGGCAAGCTGTCCGGCAAAGCCGCCAGCAAGTGCTAGATAGAGGCGGCAGCCGTAACGAACATGGCCGATATGCAAGCGGTCGCCGCGGACAAGGCGCAAGCCCTGCCAGGTGGGAACGGTTTTACCGTTCAAGGTCGCCTCAACATCAGGACCGGTGATCGCAATCAGTGCTGGCCCGCGGGCTTTGAGTTCCAGCCCTCCAAAGGTGATTTCCAGTGCTGCGCTGCCCGCTGGGTTGCCACACAGCCGATTGGCCCAGTTAAAGCTGAGACGATCCATGGGGCCAGCGGAAGTCAGCCCCAGATTTAGAACACCGCGCCGTCCGGCGTCCTGGATCAAGGTGTGGGGACCGGGTTTCAGTACCTGAAAGACGATACAGCTCACAACTCGCCCCCCTGGTCGAGAAAAGCCTTGCGGTCGATGGGTACAAACCGCACCCGGTCACCGACACTAAAAGGAAGGGGTGATTTTGCTGTCGGCTTGAACAGCTGCGTCGGGCAGAGGCCGATGAGGTTCCAGCCCCCGGGCATGGATTGGGGGTAGACGGCGGTCTGGCGATTGGCGATAGCCACGGCCCCACGGGGGACCTTCAATCTGGGACTGGCAAGGCGGGGCAGGGCGAGGCGCTCGTCCAGCTCGCTAAGATATGCAAAGCCGGGGGCGAAGCCGATCGCCAGTACACGATAGTCGCGGCTGCTGTGGCAGTGGATGACCTCCTCAATGGTCAGGCCACTGTGGCGAGCGATACGCTCCAGGTCGGGCCCAGACTCTGGGTTGTAGTACACAGGCAGTTCCAGCAACTTGCCGGTGGCTGGGGGTGTGCCCTCCAGTTGCGCCAGGAGGTTGGCGATGCGGCGTCGCAGGAGGAGTGGCTCTGTACTCAGTGGCTCGTAGATTACCAACAGCGTGGTAAAGCCGGGCACCAGCTCTGTCAGTACGCCGCCGAGGCTAGTGCGAAGCAAGGTTGCAGCGGCCTGGATGCGGGCGCTGGTAGTAGCGCCGCTTTCATTGCCAAAGCGGATCATCAAGGCATTTTCGCTGGCAATGGTGATGCGAACGGGTGGAGCTTTATCTTTCACGTCGAACGTTTTTCCATAAGAGAGTGCTGCTCCCAACACAAATGCAACCAGAATACTGCTGGCTGTCCCTTATTGCGACAGACACCTCAGCGGCCTCCCTGTCTGGGTATCAGTTGGCGAATGGCCCGTGCGACCTGTTCGGCCTCGGGATTATCGCCGTGTACACAGAGAGTGTCGGCATGGATAGGCAGGATGCGACCGCCGGCTGTGGTGACGCTGCGATCTTCTTGGAGTTGGCGCACTTGATCGAGAGCGCGAGCGTGGTTGTGAACAGCGCCGGCCATTTGTCTGGGCAGGAGCTGGCCATCGTCACCGTAGCAGCGGTCAGCAAAGGTTTCGAAGATCAGTTTGAGGCCATGGCGTGCCGCTTCCTCTCGGTGCAACTCCGCGTCCGCCGTGGCGAGCAGCATTAAACTGAGGGTGCCTGGCAGTTCGGCGACGGCCTGCATGACGGCAGTGCGGATATCCGGGTTGGCCATCATATCGTTGTAGAGAGCCCCGTGGGGTTTGACGTAAGTGACTGAGAGCGCCTGACTGGTCGCCATGCCGGACAGGGCTGCCACCTGGTAGTGGATCAAAGCGATGAGCTCCTCGGCACTGAGAGGTATCGAGAGCCTGCCGAAATTGGCCGGGTCGGCATAGCCGGGGTGGGCTCCGATCGCCACCTTGTGCTGCCGCGCCAGAGCCAGGGTGCGGCGCATGGTGAGGGGCCCACCGGCATGCATGCCGCAGGCGATATTGGCGAGGTCGATATGGGGCATCAGGGCGGTGTCCGGGCAGTCGACACCGGACCATTCCCCCAGATCGCAGTTGAGCAGCATGCAGACAGCCTCCGCGGGAGTGGAAGTACAGTGTAGCCGATGGCCGTCTCAATGTGTGGAGAACCGAAGGCAAACGGGAAGAAGCTGAAGAGAGATAGTGAAGCGCAGACGGCAGCGCTATCCGTCTCTGCATCTTCTCATGACAGCTGGCGCCGAGGATGTTAGCCTTGCCTCCTTTTTGTAGCTCCCACCGGATCGACAAGCAGTGACCGACTTCAGCCAGGCCCGAGAGACTTTTCTGAACTCCCTTGAGAGTGATCAGGCGATATTCGCCGATACCATTGCGTTTATCGATCACTGGTACGTGCATACTCCCACGGCATTCCGCAACGGCCCGGTGTACAATGGTGCGGATCAGAATCAGGGGAGTTGCAAGGTGCTTGCGTTAGCAGCGCTGCTCAAGCTTGATCGCTTGCAAACACTGCGCTGTTTTGGCGAACACTACCGTGACGTTGAAGCCAACCCGAATGGTGAGAGCCACCCCAACCTGCGCCGCCTGTACAGAGATGGCCTGGTGGATATCGAGTTTGAATGCTTCCCGCTGGTAGTTAGGAAGAGGAGTTGAGCGATGAGCACTTCCGCGGAATCACAGAGTGTGCAGAACCAAGACAATTTACCGAATAAAGAGGGCCCCGCTGTCACGCTCAAAGCCAGTCTGGCGCCGCTGACGACCTTGTCTTTTGCTACCGCTTCGCTGGCCGATATAGGAGCCAGTCTTGCCGCCCGCAAGGCGGATGCACCGGCCCTGTTCAATAATCTGCCGTGTGTTATCGACCTCACGGGCCTCGATCCGGCAGTGACGCCGTTGGCAGGTCTCCACGGCTTGTGTCGCGACAACGGGCTGTTGCCCATCGCGGTACGCAATGTCAGCGCCGAGTGGCAGGATCAGCTCGCTGCACTCGGCCTGGCCGATCTGGGCAAGGGCAATACCCGTCGCGGAGGGAGCAAGGCGCCGGCACCGGAGCCGGAGATGCCGCCCAGCCGTGCTATCAAAGTGCACACCGGCAATATTCGCTCTGGTCAGCAGTTTTACTTCGATGGCGATTTGGTGATTCAGGGCATGGTCAGTGCCGGTGCCGAAGTGTTGGCCACTGGTGATATCCATGTCTACGGTGCCTTGCGCGGTCGGGTATTGGCGGGAATCAAAGGGGACGAGACAGCCATTGTCGGATGCCAACAGTTCGATGGCGAGCTGGTGGCTATTGCCGGCCACTATCGTCTCTTTGACAGTGACAACCCCTATCAGGGACAGGCGCTATTGATCCGTCTCGACGAAGGCGCCTTGAATATCAGCACCCTTTCATAAATACTCAGCGGCTTGCAGTCGCCTGACCGGATCATGGCACAGGCCAGTGTAGCGACGCATTTGGCAGACAGGAGCTTTTTGTGGCAAAAATTATTGTTGTAACATCCGGCAAGGG
>JALNZZ010000012.1 GCA_023229065.1 Porticoccaceae bacterium | reverse complement strand
GGGCTTTTCCATCAACAACCTCACCTTGATGGCGCTCACCATTGCCACGGGCTTTGTGGTGGACGACGCCATCGTAATGCTGGAAAACGTGGCCCGCCATCGCGAGCAGGGCGCCTCGCCGCTGGAAGCGGCCCTCAAAGGCTCGGCGGAGATCGGCTTCACCCTGATTTCGCTCACCGTGTCGCTGATTGCCGTGCTGATCCCCCTGTTGTTCATGGGAGATTTGGTCGGGCGGCTGTTCCATGAGTTCGCCGTCACCCTGGCGGTGGCCATTGCCATTTCTTTGGTTGTGTCGCTCACGCTAACGCCAATGATGTGCGCGCGCATGTTGCAGCAACCGCTTGCCCACAACAGTGATGAGGACGACGGCGAAGGCGCCACGGATTTTATCGGGAAGGTAATCCGCCGCTACGGGGTGGCTCTCGACTGGGTACTGGATCGTCAGCCCGCCGCGCTGGTGGTAATGCTCGGCACCATTGCCCTCACCGCCCTGTTGTATGGCGTCGTGCAGAAGGACTTTTTCCCGGTGCAGGACAGCGGTGTGATCCAGGTGGTGACCGAGGCGCCGCAGACGGTTTCCTTCGCCGCTATGGGAGAGCGTCAGCAAGCCCTGGCCGCAGCGTTGCTGGAAGACCCGGGAGTAACTGGGCTGTCGTCCTTTATCGGCGTCGACGGCACTAACACCACGCTAAACAGCGGCCGGATGTTCATCAATCTTCCTCCTCATGATGCACGCAACGAATCCGTATTTGAAGTGATGGAGCGGCTGCGCCAGCGCGCCGCTGCAGTGCCGGGCATCGACGCCTGGTTCCAGCCAGTGCAGGAGCTGAGCATTGAGGACCGGGTCAGCCGCACCCAGTACCAATTCACTCTCACCAGCCTCGACAGCGACTCGCTGGTTGAATGGGCACCGCGACTGGTGGAGGCCCTGAACCGCCGCCCGGAGCTGGCCGATGTGGCCTCTGATTTGCAGCAACAGGGCGTGGAGATGTATGTGGACATCGACCGCGACGCTGCGGCGCGTCTCGGGGTGAGCGTGTCGGCTATCGCCAATACGCTGCAGAATGCCTTTGGTCAGCGCCAGATCGCCACTCTGTTTACTCAGGCCAACCAGTACCGGGTGATCTTTGAGGTGGACCCGGCCCTCGCCGAGGGTCCTGAGGGGCTGCGCAATATCTATGTGCCCACGGCGTCCGGTGGTCAGGCGCCGCTGGCCAGTGTCGCCGAGCTTCGGCAGCGGCCGGCAGTACTGCTGATCAATCATCAAGGGCAGTTCCCGGCCACCACGATTTCTTTCAACCTGGCGCCGGGAGCCTCTCTTGGCAAGGCGGTGACAGCGATCGAGACGGTGCAGCGAGAGCTGGCCATGCCAGTGGAAATCGAAAGCCGCTTTCAAGGGGCTGCGGAGGCCTTCCGCGCCTCCCTGTCGAACACACTGTGGCTGATCCTGGCGGCGGTGGTGACGATGTACATCGTATTGGGCGTGCTTTACGAGAGCACTATCCATCCGCTCACCATTCTTTCCACGCTGCCGTCGGCCACCGTCGGTGCACTGCTGGCGCTGCTGGTCACCGGGCGGGCACTGGATATGATCGCCGTAGTGGGAGTGGTGCTGCTGATCGGGCTGGTCAAAAAGAACGGCATCATGATGGTGGACTTTGCCCTCGATGCTCAACGCAACCTGGGCCTGGCCCCCAGAGCGGCGATTCACCGCGCCGCACTGCTGCGTTTTCGGCCCATTTTGATGACGACACTCGCGGCCCTGTTTGGTGCTGTACCACTGATGCTGGCCAGTGGTTCCGGCGCCGAGCTGCGCCAGCCTCTGGGGCTGGTGATGGTGGGCGGCCTGCTGGTGAGCCAGGTGTTGACCTTGTTTACCACCCCGGTTGTCTACCTGTTTTTCGATCGGCTGAGCCGTCGTCGACAGGACAAGGCTGAGCCTGCCGCGGAGCTGCTGTGAACCTCGTCAAGGTCTTTATCGACCGGCCGATCGCGGCCTGCCTGTTGGCTGCGGCGCTGACGCTAGCGGGGTTTTTGGCCTGGCGACTGTTGCCGGTAGCGCCGTTGCCGCAGGTGGATTTTCCAATGATTGTGGTGAGCGCCAGCCTGCCGGGTGCCAGCCCGGAGAGCATGGCAGCTACGGTGGCAACCCCGCTGGAGCGCTCGCTGGGGAGTATTTCGGGAGTGACTGCGATCACCTCCTCCAGCAGTCAGGGCAGCACCGAGGTGGCGCTGCAGTTTGAGCTGGGCCGCAATATCGATGAGGCGGCGCGGGAGGTGCAGGCTGCCATCAATGCGGTGCGCGGCGAGCTGCCAGCGGGGATGCCGGACAACCCCCAGTACCGCAAGATCAATCCCTCCCAGGCGCCGATTATGGCGCTGGCGCTGAGTTCGCCCAATCTGGCCGCAAGTGAGTTGTACGATGCTGCCTCGACGATTCTGGCTCAGAAGCTGGCGCAGATCGTGGGGGTGGGTGAAGTGAGTGTCAGCGGCGCTTCGCTGCCAGCGGTGCGGGTGCAGCTCGACCCCGGTGCGCTGCTGCATAACGGCATCGCGCTCGACGAGGTACGCAATGCCATCAGCCAGGCTAATGCTTTGTATCCCCTGGGAGTGGTGGAGGACGATGACCATCGCTGGCGGGTGAGCATCAGTGACTCACTGCGGCGGGCGGAGCAGTATCGCGACCTGGTGATTCGTCACAACGACGGGGCCGTGGTACGACTCGGGGATGTGGCGACGGTCACGGATTCGGTAGAAAACCGTTACAGCAGCGGCTTCCACAACGACCGTCCAGCGGTGATTCTGATGATCAGCCGCCAGAGCGGCGCCAATATTGTCGAAACCATCGATGCTATCCGCGCCCAGTTGCCTCAGCTGCAGGCACTGGTGCCTGCCGACAGCGAGCTGGCGGTGGTAATGGACCGCTCGCCGGGCATTCGCGCCACGCTCAGCGAGGCCCAGTTTACGCTGTTGGCGACATCCCTGCTGGTGGTGATGGTGGTCTGGCTGTTTCTCGGCAGCGCCCGCACGGCGATGATCCCCTCGGTGGCAATCCCGGTGTCGCTGGTGGGCAGCTTCGTGGTTATGTATTTCTACGGCTTTTCCCTTAACAATCTGTCGCTGATGGCGCTGATCGTGGCTGCCGGGTTGGTGGTGGACGATGCCATCGTGGTATTGGAAAACGTCGAACGCCATATCGAAAGCGGCCTGTCCCCTTATCAGGCAGCCATCAAAGGGGCGGGTGAGGTAGGGTTTACCCTGCTGGCAATGAATGTGGCGCTGGTGGTGGTGTTTGTCTCCATCCTCTTTATGGGGGGGATAGTGGAGCGGCTGTTTCGGGAGTTTTCCATCACACTGGCCGCCGCCATGGTGATCTCGCTGCTGCTTTCCCTCACCTTGACACCGAGCCTGTGTGCCCTGTGGCTGCGCCCTAAACCGACGGGGGACGACAGAGCTGGAGGACTGACAGGTTACAGCAAGGCCCTGTTTGCAGAGTTGCACAACGCCTATGCGGATAGTCTCGATTGGGCGCTGCGCCACGGTGTACTGACCCTGCTGGCACTGGGGGTGGTGGTGACCTGCACCGGTTACCTGTACGTGTCGATCCCCAAAGAGACTCTTCCCCTGCAGGATACCGGACAGATCCGCGGCTTTGTGCGCGGCGATGACGGGTTTTCCTTCCAGGTGATGCAGCCCAAGATCGAACAGTTTCGCCAGCTGATCCTGGCAGACCCAGCCGTGCAGGATCTTACCGGCACCAGCGGTGGTCGCAGTGGCCTTACCAATGCGCAGGTCACCATCAGCCTCAAGCCCCTGGCGGAGCGGGGCGTATCCGCCCAGGAGGTGGTCGATCGCTTGCGGGCACAGGCACCGCAGGTGCCCGGAGGAATGCTGTTTCTGATGGTGGATCAGGACATCCAGTTGTCATCACACTTTGGCAACAGTCAGCACGAGCTGGTACTGCGCTCCGACTCATTGGCAGATCTCAAGCTCTGGGCGCGCCGAGCGTCGGAAGCGATGCAGAGCCTTCCCGAACTGGTGGATGTGCGCTCCGTAGGCGACGAGGAAGCGCGCCAGGTTGTCTTGGATATCGACCGCGAGGCGGCGCGCCGCCGCGGGGTAGATATGGCCACCATTGCCTCGGTGCTCAACAATTCGTTTTCCCAGCGCCAGGTGGCCACTCTCTACGATGAGCTCAATCAGTACCGGGTGGTGATGGAGCTGGACCCGCGCTACACCGGAGACCCGGCGGTGCTCGGGCAGCTGGAAGTACTGACGGATGACGGTGCCCGGGTGCCATTGTCCACCTTCGCCTCCTGGCACTACGGTATGGCCAACGACCGGGTGCGCCACGATGGCCAGTTTGCCTCGGTAGGCATCGGCTATGCCCTGGCACCAGGGGTGACCGTGCCGCAGGCAGAGGAGGCGATCGACCGCATGCTCGGGCAGCTGATGTTGCCCTCCAGCGTTCACAATGCGGCGGGCTCGGGCCGTCCCGATTTCAATGTCAACCTCAACCAGCCGTGGCTGCTGTTGTGGGTAGTGCTGGCAGTCTATCTGGTCCTGGGTGTGCTCTATGAGAGTCTGCTCCACCCGCTGACTATTCTGTCGACTCTGCCCCCGGCTGGAGTCGGTGCACTGCTGGCGCTGAAGTTCAGCGGGATCAACTTCAGCTTGATTGCACTGCTGGGGCTGTTCCTGTTGATTGGTATCGTGATGAAGAATGCTATTCTGATGATCGATTTTGCGCTCGTTGCGCAACGCCGCGACGGCCTTACCCCCCTGGCAGCCATCCGCCGCGCTGCGCTGTTGCGGATGCGGCCTATTTTGATGACCAACCTGGCGGGGCTACTCGGGGCTGTGCCTCTGGTACTGGGCTTTGGTGAAGGTGCCGAACTGCGTCGCCCGCTGGGGGTGACCATTATCGGCGGGCTCGCTGTCAGCCAACTGCTCACTCTCTATACCACCCCGGTGGTCTATCTGTATCTGGAGCGACTCCGCCAGCGGGTGCTGCGCTCTCCCGACAAAACCGCCGAATCGATGAATCCCTTGCCATGAAGCCTGTGTTGTATTCCCTGCTGTTTGCCACTGCTCTGCTGTCTGCCTGTGCTGTGGGGCCGGACTATGAGCGTCCCGAAGTCATCGAGCCAGCTGCATTCAAATACCAGGATGGCTGGCTGCCTCTGCCCGAACAAAGTTGGGCGGCCAGCGGTAGCTGGTGGCAAGCCTTCGGTGACGACACCCTGACAGCGCTGGTGGAGCAGGCGCTGGGGGCCAATCAGACTTTAGCCCAGGCAGAAGCTCGCTATCGCGCTGCCGAAGGGCAGTGGCGTCTGGCGCGGGGCGGCTATAGCCCGGAGCTGTCGGCCTCGGTGAGAGCCACTCGCAGCGGTGGCAGTGCACAAGGTGTTGCCGCGCGAGCCATCAGAGAAAATTACAGTGCGCGGCTGGACATCGGCTGGACACCGGACCTGTGGGGGCGGGTGCGCCGAGAGGTCGAAGCCGAGCGCGCCGGTCTGCAGGCCAGCGTTGCGGATCTGGCCGGCGCACGTCTCGCCATTCAGGTGGCGGTGGCCGAGAGTTATATCAACCTGCGTGCCCTGGACCGCCAGAAAGTCATTGTCACCGAAACCATGGAGGCCTACGACCGCTCTGCCGACTTGACCCGCAACCAGTACGAGGCGGGTATCGTCTCCCGCGCCGACGTTATCCAGGCGGAAACCCAGCGCCAGTCTCTGCGCACCGAGCTGTACGATCTGCAAGCGCGCCGCGCGGTGGAGGAAAATGCGCTGGCGGCCCTGTTGGGTACGGTGCCAGTGCAACTCACATTGGCAGAGGAGAGCGGTTTGCCCGCTGTGCCGGCGCTGCCGGCGACCCTGCCCTCGGTGCTGCTTGCTCGCCGCCCCGATGTGGTGGCCGCAGAGCGCCAGGTGGCTGCCGCCAATGCCCGTATCGGTGTGGCTGAAGCGGCCTGGCTGCCCGATCTGACCCTCAGTGTGTGGGGCGGGTTTGAAAGTGACAGTTTCAGTGGTCTGCTCGATTCGCCGCCGCGGGTATGGTCCGTGGGTCCGGCCCTGGCCCAGACGCTATTTGATGGCGGTCGCCGCCGCGCCAGTCGGGATATCGCCATCGCCAGCTATGACGAACAAGCTGCGCTCTATCGCCAGACAGTGCTGGACAGTTTGCGCGAGGTGGAAGATGCCCTCGCCACTTTGAGAATCCTTGCTGAGAAGGCCAGCCAGCAGGATGCTCTGATCGCGCTGGCGGAAGAAAACGAGCGGGTGGTCACCAATCGTTACCGCGCTGGCCTGGTGACCTTTTTGGAGGTGGCGTCGGCACAGAACCTCACCCTTGGTGCCCGCCGGGTAGGTGTAGATATCCTGGCAGACCGCTTGCGTGCAACAGTTCAGCTGGCAGCCACTATCGGCGGCGGCTGGGACCCAGATGATCCGGTGATCCAGTCGGTTACGGACCTCTCGGCTCGTTAGGCGGCAAGGGTGGTTAAATGCAGTCTGAACTATTGGATCCCCTGGGTTTGTTTGTCGTTGTTCGCAGTCGATATCTTGAGGTAGCGCCATCCCGGTAGCGCGGCGTCCAACCAGATTGATCAATCCTTGATCTGGATCTATTTAAAATCTTGCAAATGCTAACCATTATCATTAATATCCCGTCCCCAATGCCGATGATGCTCTGGCGATCGTAAGGCGTGAGCTCAGCTTTAGATAAATGGATGATGTGGTTTTGGTAACAAACAGGCAGCTTGGCAGTATCCAGATGATTTCCCGCTTCTATACGGCGGGGGAAATTCGTGGGGGTGGCAATGAGTGACACCCGACGCTCTGCGCTCGGCCTGGTGCTGGTGATGGCAATCCATGGCGGCGCTCTCGGTGCGATATTGTGGGCACCACCCAGCAAACGGGAAGAGCTGGTGCTGCCGACCATTCAGGGTGTGATCATCCCGGCGCCGCCAGCGGAGCAGGTGCAACTACCCAGCGCGAAGGAAACGCCCCCGGTAGAGAAGCCACCGGAGCCGCCCAAACCGAAGCCAAAACCAAAACCGAAACCCAAGCCGCCAAAGCCAAAACCAGAGCCCACACCTGAGCCGCCACCAGTGGAGGCACCACCATCGGAGCGAGCCATCTCCGTGCCGGACGAGGCACCGGAGGAAGACACATCAGCGCCACCTCCCCAGCCGGTATCGGCGCCGGTGGATCGCAACGACGACAGCCTGGGTGCGCCAATTGTTCCGCCGCGTCAGGATGCCAACTCGCTCAACAACCCGGCACCGGCGTATCCCACCGCCTCGCGACGGCTGCGGGAGGAAGGCATTGTGGTGTTGGAGGTGTTGATTCTGCCCGACGGCACCGTGGGCGAGATTCGCATCAAGGAATCCAGCGGTTACCCGCGGCTGGACGACACTGCCGCCAAGGCGGTCAAGCACTGGAAGTATGTGCCGGCCCGACAGGGCGACAAAACAATTTCCTATTGGTACCTGCAGCCATTGGAATTTTCACTGCACTGACATAGCCATTAGACTTTACGGACCTTTGTGGAGAGACCGAAATGAACAACCCCTACGGAATAGAAGCGATGTGGAGCCAGGGGGACATTGTCATCAAACTGGTGGCGGTGAGCCTGTTGCTGATGTCGATAGCCTCCTGGTATGTGATCGTGGTGCGTGGCTGGGGGCTGTTTCGCCTGCGCAAGGCAATCGAGGGCCAGGCAGAGTTCTGGCATACCCACAGTTTTGAAGAGGGGCTGCAACTCCTCGGTGAGAGCAGCGAAGACAACCCGTTTCGCAAGCTGGCCGACGAAGGACAGCAAGCCCTTGGGCACCATCTCACCCATAAATCAGACCTGCACGGCCACTTGCCTTTGGCGGACTGGTTGGCGTCGACGATGCGGGACTCCATGGACGAAAGTTCGGAGCGTCTACAGCGCGGCCTGGCGATACTGGCATCAGTGGGATCAACGGCTCCCTTTGTTGGCCTGTTCGGCACCGTGTGGGGTATCTACAACGCGCTGGTGGGTATCGGCGTGTCGGGACATGCGAGCATCGACAAGGTGGCGGGACCAGTGGGCGAAGCGCTGATCATGACCGCCTTCGGACTTGTCGTGGCCATTCCTGCCGTACTGGGTTACAACGCCCTGAACCGCAACAATAAGGGCGTGATGGGCAAGCTCAACCGCTTTGCCCACCAGCTGCACTCCTATCTGATCACCGGCGCGGCACCGCCCGCCAAAGGGCGAGCCAACAACTGCGAAAAGGACAAGGTAACGACTCTCGTCAAGCGTAAGCAGGCGGTCGGGGAGGCGTGCTGAGATGGCTTTCGGTAGTGGAAGTGGACTGGACGACGACAGTGAGGTGATGAGCGAGATCAACATGATCCCCCTAGTGGATGTCATGTTGGTACTGCTGATCATCTTTATTATTACGGTGCCGGTGCTGACTCACTCGGTCAAGCTGGACCTGCCGCGGGCCGATAACACTCCCAATGAGATCAAGCCCCAGACTATTACCTTGGCGGTGACATCAGATGCTCAGTTCCACTGGAATGAGGACACCATCACCATGGGAGAACTGGAGGCACGACTGGCGGAAATAGCGAGCCAGGAGCCGCAGCCAGAGGTCCATATCCGCGGTGATCGCAAGGTTGAGTACGAGCATGTGCTGAAGCTGATGGCGGCAGTACAGCGCTCTGGAATGTTGAAGGTGGGGTTTGTTTCCGAGCCGGAGTGACATTCGGCAGCAAAGAACAGCGGAATAAAAAACGGGAGATGGGGTGCCATCTCCCGTTTTTTATTGTGGCCAGTGCTCGTATGGCCAGTGGCTTGTGTTGTGGGCTCCCATTGAGACCGCAGTTTAACCGCGACCTTGGTGACCCTGGTGAGCTAGCCAGATTGCTATTAAATCAACCCGAACGTCAGCCAGTTCAGCCAGGAGCGCTGCGGCTTGTCCGGCACCATCTGCTGCTCGGCAGCCCGTGAGCCGGGATCGTACAGGTCGCGGGTATCGTAGCGGGGTGGCTGGACGTTATCGTAGAGGCCAAGGCTGAGACGGCGCAGCCAGGTGCGGCTTTGGTCGGGGCTAAGGCCTTGGTAGCGGAAGTTGCCCTCGCTATCCAGCGCGGGATATTCGGGGTAGTTGGCTGCCAACACTCGCACAGCGTCGGCAGACAGGTCCTGGAGGCCAAGCAGGTGGTAGGCCTCAGCCATAACTGCCAGGCCGTCTGGTACCGCTGGAGTCAGCTGGAAGTTTTCCACCACGTAGCGCCCCCGGTTGGCGGCTGCCAGATAAGCCTGGCGCTCAAAGTAGTAGTTGGCCACATTGATTTCGTAGCGCGCCAACAGGTTGCGCAGAAAAATCATACGCTTGCGGGTATCGGCGGCATAAGCGCTGTCGGGAAAGCGGGATAACAACTCGGTGAAGGTAGCGAATGAATCCCGCGCAGCTCCCGGGTCGCGGCTGGTATTATCGGTGGGCAGAAAATTGCCGAAAAAGCTTCTACTCTGGGCTAGCGACGAGAGGCCTTTGATATAAAAGGCGTAATCCACATTGGGGTGGCGGGGGTGGAGGCGAACAAAGCGGTCAGCGGCGGTGATAGCCTCATCGTAGTTGGCGGTGCGGTAGTGGGCATACATCAGCTCCAGCTGAGCCTGCTCGGCATAGGTGCCGAAGGGGAACTGGGCTTCGAGCGCCTGCAGGTTCTCGATCGCCATCCGCCAGTTGCGCGAGTTGAGGTTGCGCTGGATAACCTCATAGAAGTCTGTTTCGGTATAGCCGGCGGTCTCCGGCTCCTCTTCTTTCTTATCGCCAAAGAATGGCATCCAGGAACAGCCAGTAAGGGTCAGCATGACCACGAGCACAAGGGTGATGGATCGCATAATATCGTCAGGTTCTCTTGAATTCGAGTTGTGCCGGGACAGATGCCCTGCAAAAATGCTCAACCGGGTGCTCGCCGCCCCGGCCCGTTATTTAACCACAGCTACCAGGCAACCTAAACAATGACAGAGACTTGTATTCGCCTTGAGGCCACTGTACCAGCCGATTGTGCCGGTCAGCGGCTCGACCAGGTGGCGGCGGTGCTGTTCCCCGACTTTTCGCGCACCCGGCTGCAGCAGTGGATCAAGGATGGGGCTATAACCCGCGATGGTCAACCCTGCAAGGTAAGAGATCGGCTGGTGGGCGGAGAACGCCTGAACCTGGTGGCCGAACTTGAGGAGCAGGGGGAGTGGGTCGCCGAGGCCATCGACTTTGCGGTGCTGCACGAAGATGACGATATCCTGGTGCTCGACAAGCCCGCCGGCCTGGTGGTGCACCCGGGTGCCGGCAATCCGCGGGGCACCTTGCTCAATGCGCTGTTGCATCGCTACCCCGACCAGGCGCTGCTGCCCCGGGCTGGTATCGTCCACCGCTTGGATAAGGACACGTCGGGGCTGATGGTGGTCGCCCGCACACCGCGGGCCCAGAATGCTCTGGTGGCACAACTGCAAGCGCGCTCCGTCAGCCGGGACTACGAAGCGCTGGTGCAGGGGGTGCTGGTCGGCGGTGGCACGGTCGACGCCGCCATTGGTCGTCATCCAACCCAGCGCACCCGCATGGCGGTGGTGCGGGGCGGCGGCAAAGAGGCCATCAGTCACTATCGGGTGCTGCGTCGCTTTGCGGCCCACACCCATGTGCGTGTCAGCCTGGAAACAGGTCGCACCCACCAGATCCGTGTGCACATGGCCCACTTGGGCTATCCCTTGGTGGGCGACCCGGTCTATGGCGGACGGCCAAAACTGCCCCGCGAGGCAAGCTCGACCCTGATCGCCGCCCTGCGGGGCTTTCCCCGGCAGGCACTGCACGCCGCAGCGCTCAGCCTCACTCACCCCGGCAGTGGCGAGCGATTGCACTGGGAGTCGCCGCTGCCGGTCGATATGGCAGGGCTGCTGGCGGTATTGACGGCAGAATATTTGGCCCTGCAAGGCGAGGGGACAAAATGGGTGTGAAGCGGACTGCCGTGGGGCCTGAGTTCCTGATACCCGACTGGCCGGCACCGGGTGGTGTACGGGCGGCGGTCAGCACGCGCCGTGGCGGTGTCAGTGCACCACCCTGGAGCAGCCTGAATCTCGGCTCCCATGTCGGCGACCAGCCCGTAGCAGTGGCTGACAACCGCCGCCTGGTGGGGGAGGCTCTGGGACTCACCCGGCAACCGGTATGGCTGGAACAGGTGCACGGCACCCAGGTGCTGGTACTGGAGGACAGGGCGCCGCTAGAGAGAGTGGCCGATGCAGCCGTGACCCGCGAGCGGGAACAGGTGTGTGCGGTGCTGACGGCCGATTGTCTGCCAGTACTGCTGTGCGATCGCGCTGGCACTGTGGTAGCCGCCGCTCACGCTGGCTGGCGCGGGCTGGCAGCCGGGGTCGTGCGACAGACAGTCAAGGCCATGGGTGTGGCAGGAGAGGATGTCATTGCCTGGCTGGGGCCGGCCATTGGCCCCCAGTGCTTCGAAGTGGGCGAGGAAGTGCGTGAGGCCATGCTGTCGAACGCCATCGGCATGAGCCATCGACACCTGATCCCTGCCTGCTTCGCGCCGGTAGCGAAAAAAAGTGGCAAGCTGATGGCGGACATCTATGCCCTGGCTAGAGCTGAGTTGAGCAGCCTTGGTGTCAGTGATGTTCACGGCGGTGGTCTATGCACGGTATCCGACCGTGAGTGCTGGTACTCCTATCGCCGCGACGGGGAGACGGGGAGAATGGCGGCGCTGATCTGGCTGGCGCGAGTCTGACGTCAGTTACCACTATGGGTCCGACAGAAGGGAGTGTAGACTTGGCGCCCTCGTTTTCAGCTGTCGCCGCCATGGGTCACTCTTCTCTCCACCTGATTCTTCTCGCCCTGTTCACCGTTGTACTGATGGCCACGGTGCCGGCGCTGATCAAGTTCACCAGCGCCTCCATCGAAACGATGTCGCTGGTCAGGCTGGCGGTCGCTCTGGTGGTGCTGACCCCCCTGGTGGCGTTCAAGCACACTTTTCGGAGCGTTACTCGCAAAGACTGGCTGTGGCTGGCGCTGGCAGGTTTCTTTTTCGCCCTGCACTGGTGGACCTTTGCCTATGCCATCAAGACGGCGGGTGCCGGGATAGGGGCCATCGCCAGCTCTACTTTCGGCATTCATTTATTGTTGCTCAACAATCTGGTGCACCGTCAGCCGGTGCGCCCCTACGAAATGCTGCTGATCGCTGTGTGTGTGGTCGGCTGCTATCTGGTGGTACCGCAAACGGATGGCAGTGGTAGCGTCGTAATCGGCTTTTTGGTGGGGGTGCTCAGCGCCTTTCTATACAGTGTGTTGCCGCTGATACACCGCCACATCATTCATTTGCCCACCACAACTCGCAGCTGGGGGCAGTTCGCCTTTGGCGGCCTGTGTTTTCTTACCCTGTGGCCGCGCACCGACTGGAACCTGACTGCAGCGGACTGGTGGGCCTTGCTGGCGCTGGGGGCTGTAGGCACCCTGATTGCGCACTCGCTGTGGGTCAAAGTCAGCTCTGAACTGCCCGGTATCATGACTGGCAGTATCTACTATCTGCACTCGCCGATGGCGGTGACAGTGGGCTGGATATTCCTCGACGAGCGCATCACCCCGACCACCCTGGTGGGGATGGCGCTAATCATTGGCGCCAACCTGATTTTACTGACGGCGCCGTGGTTTCGGTTGCGGCGGCGGAATTTGGGCTAAAAGGAGACGTTTTCGGTGTTCAGCTTGCGGTTTACTGAACACCGAACACCTTCCGCTACTGTTACGCCTTGCGCGTCACTTTGGGTTTCTTGCGATTGGGATAGCAGGTGCGGCAGATCTCGCAGCGGGTGCCATCGCAGCCCCGCGCCGAGCAGAACTCCCGGCCGTAGTAAATGATCTGCAGGTGCAGGTCGTTCCAGCTCTCCTTGGGAAACAGCCTTTTCAGATCTCTTTCCGTTTGTGTCACGCTGCGCCCATCGGTCAGCCCCCAGCGCTGAGCGAGGCGGTGGATGTGGGTGTCCACCGGAAATGTGGGTACCCCAAAGGCTTGTGACATAACGACACTGGCAGTTTTGTGGCCGACGCCGGGCAAGGTTTCCAGCGCATCGATATCGGCTGGCACCTCGCCGTCGTAGCGGTGGACGAGAATGTTGGAGAGCTCGGCGATGGCGCGGGACTTTTGCGGTGCCAGGCCGCAGGGTTTGATAATGCGGTGGATTTCCTCGACCGGGACTTTGGCCATGTCGAAAGGGTTGTCCGCCAGAGCAAACAGCTCGGGAGTCACTTTGTTGACTCGCTCGTCGGTACACTGAGCTGACAGCAGTACTGCCACGAGCAGGGTGTAGGGGTCTTTGTGGTGGAGAGGGATGGGGGGGGTGGGATACAGTTCTGCGAGCCGTCGCCGAATGAATTCGACACGTTCCTTTTTCAGCATTGTCCGTTCTCTCCTGTTTGCAAATTTAATCAGTAAATGTGTGGTGGATTTTGTGCAGGTGCCATTCCCGCTATCCCAGCTCACCCAGGCTGGGTCATGTCATCCAGGCTGCCCTATGTTACCCAGGTTGCCCCATGCCACCTGGTTTGGGTTATGTCAAAGGTTCTCAACCACCTGGCGGATGCGCCAGGCCCCGGCGATACACTCCTCTTCTGCGGCCACCAGCGCCAGGCGCACCCGGTTGGCGCCGGGATTGCCCGTCGCCGTGTCGCGGCCCAGAAAAGAGCCTGGTACCACCTGGATATGGGCGTCGCGATATAGCGCGCGGGTGAAGTCGGTGTCGCTTATCGGGGTGCCAGCCCATAAATAAAAGCCGGCATCCGGGGTTGGCAGATCCAGTACCGGAGCGAGGATCTCAGTGACAGCGGCGAACTTGCGGCGGTATTGGGCGCGGTTGTCGCACACGTGGGTTTCATCCTGCCAGGCGGCGATACTGGCTTGTTGAACGGGCGGCGACATGGCGCAGCCGTGGTAGGTGCGGTAGAGCAGGAATTTTTCCAGCACGGCAGCGTCGCCAGCGACAAAGCCAGAGCGCAGGCCCGGCAGGTTGGAGCGCTTGGACAGGCTGTGGAACACCAGACAGCGGGCAAAATCGGCGCGGCCTGACTCGGCGCAGGCCTGCAGCAGTCCGGGGGGCGGATTGTCTTCGCAGGGGTAAATCTCTGAATAGCACTCGTCGCTGGCGATGATGAAGTCGTGCTCATCCGCCAGCGCGATAAGTTTCTTCAGTGTCTCCATGCTCAGCACGGCCCCTGTGGGGTTGCCGGGGGTGCAGAGGTAGAGCAACTGACACCGCTGCCAGGTCTCGGCAGCTACCTGGTCAAAGTCGGGAGCAAAGCCGTTGTCGGCGGTGCAATCGAGCAGGTAGGGCTCAGCGCCCGCCAGCAGGGTGGCGCCCTCGTAAATTTGATAAAAGGGGTTGGGGTAGGCCACCAGGGCATCGGCACCACCAGCGACGATGGCCTGGGCAATAGCGAACAGTGCCTCGCGGGTGCCATTCACCGGCAGCACATGTCGACTGGCGTCGAGCCATTGGCGAGGCACCGAAAAGCGCCGTGCCAACCAGTCACACACAGCCCCGCGCAAGGCGTCGCTGCCCTTGGTCAAGGGGTAGCCCGACATGCCGCCCAGTTCCCTGGCCAGGGTGTCGAGCACGAAGGCAGGGGCCGGATGGCGAGGCTCGCCAATAGCAAAGCTGATGGCAGGCGTGGCGGCAGGGGGAGCCAGGTCCGCCAGCAGGGCACGGATGCGCTCGAAGGGGTAGGGCTGCAGCTTGTCGAGGAGATGGTTCATTCGGGAGCGTCGTTCACTGATTAATCTATGTGGTCCTGTCTGTTTACCGCTGCTAGGTCGGCTGGTGCCGAGGGGTAGCACCAGCGGCATCCTGGGCATTGCGGGCGTCGAGCTCACTGCAGATGGCCGTTTGCAGCTGCTGGCAAAAATCGGGGTCTGACAGCGGTTGGTAGTGCTGGTCGGTGAGGTAGAACACGTCCTCTACCCGCTCTCCCAGAGTGGCGATCCTGGCGCTGTGCAGGCGCAGCCCAAAGCGCATGAAAATACGGCCGAGATGAGCCAGCAGCCCCGGCCGGTCGGGGGTAATCACCTCCAGTGCGGTAAAGTTGCCTGATGTGTCGTTGTGAAGAAAGGTGCGGGTCTTGAGATTAAAGTGCTTGAGCCGTAACGGCGTGCGGCGGCGCACGACAACGGTGTCGCTGGTGGGTGCCCGGAGCGCCTTGGACAGCACATAAAACACTTCTGCCACGCGGTCGCTGTCGTCGCCCAAGGGTCGGCCATCGTCGCCGAGCACATAGAAAACGTCAAAAGTATGGCCATTACTGGCCGTGTGCAAGCGGGCGTCCTGAATGTTGAGGGACAGCTGATCGAGCGTGGCTGCGGTGATGGGGAAGACGTGTTGCAGGCCGGTGGTGTGAATAAAGATGCGGGTGGCAATAGCCTGCTCCAGACCTGCCTCCTCGACGAGGATGACCGGCTCTTCCGGGTTGCGGCTGTCGTGGATGGCGCGCACCCAGCTGGCGATGACGGCGGCCCGCTCGCGGAGGAAAAAGTCTTCATCCACATCGCCCCAAATGGCTTGTGTCGTGGCCGCGTCGATTCCCTCAGTGGCGAGAATGGCGAGCGCTTCGCTACGTGTCCCCGCCACCCACTCGCTGCGACTGGCTGGGTTTTCCAGACCCCGCTGCAGAGCGCGCCTGGTCCTCTGGTAAAGGGTCTCCAGCAGCGAGGCGCGCCAGCTGTTCCAGAGGGTAGGATTGGTACCGCGAATATCGCAGATAGTGAGCAAAAACAGGTAATCGAGACGAATCTGGTCACCGACAAGGGTGGCGAAATGCTGGATTACATCGGGGTCGGAAATGTCCTCGCGCTGAGATACTGACGACATCAGCAGGTGCTTCTCCACCAGCCACTTGAGCAGCCGCACTTCCTGGCTGGGCAGGCCGTGGCGTTCAGCAAATGCCACCACATCCACTGCGCCGAGCATGGAGTGGTCGCCGCCGCGCCCCTTGCCGATATCGTGGAACAACCCGGCGATGAACAGCAGCTCGGGTTTCTGCAGGTTCTTGTAGATATGACCTGCCACTGGCAGCTGCTGGGTCTCCTCCGGGCGGTCGAGACGGCGCATGTTGCGGATCACCTGCAGGGTGTGAACGTCCACCGGATAGAGATGGAACAGGTCGTGCTGCGGCTGGCCGGTAATGCGGCCGAACTCGGGGAGATAGCGGCCCAGGATGCCGTAGCGGGTCATGCGTTGCAGCTGCAGGGTCAGCTTGCCGGAGCAGCTGAACAGGCGCATGAACAGTTCCTGGTTGCGCGGGTCGGCGCGGAAGGCGTCGTCGATCAGGTAGCGGTGCAGCTGCAGCTGGCGGATCGTGGCAGCGCGGATGCCGAGAATAGACGGGTCTTCGGCCAGCAGCACAAACAGCTCCAGCAGAGCGGAAGGGTCGCGCTCAAACACCTTGTCGTCGACGGTTTCGATATAGTCGTCGCGCACTTGAAAGTGCTCATTGATGGGCCGCACCTGGCGGGCCTGATCCTTGCGCAGAATGTTCTCGTCGAGGTATTGGAGCAGCACATCGTTGAGCTCGCGCATGGACAGCACCACCCGGTAGTAGCGGTGCATAAACTGCTCTACCCCGAGCCGTTGCTCAGAATCCCGGTAGCCGAACTGGCTGGCCAGCTTGCGCTGATTATCGAACAGCAGTCGCTCTTCGGAGCGCCCGGCCAGCAGGTGCAGGCCGTAGCGCACCTTCCACAGAAACTCCTCGCCGCTGCGCAGCAGGTCGAGTTCTTCCTCGTTGATAAAGCCCTGGCCCATCAGCTCGGACAGCGCATTGACCTGAAAGTGGCGACAGGCCACCCACTTGATCGTCTGGATATCGCGCAGCCCGCCGGGGCCCTCTTTTACGTTGGGTTCCAGGTTGTACTCGGTGTAGCCGTACTTGCGGTGGCGGCCGATTTGCTCGGCCCGCTTGGCACGAAAGAACGCATCGGATGGCCAGATGTTGTCCGGCCCGGTGCGCTGCAGCATATCCAGGCGCAGCGCCGGGTTCCCCACCAGGGTGCGGCACTCCATCAGATTGGTGGCGACGGTGATATCTGCTTCGGCTTCCTCTACGCACTGGCGGATAGAGCGCACGCTCTGGCCGACAACCAACTGGATGTCCCACAGAAAGGTCAGGAAGCGCTCGATGTTGCTCTGATAGGGGTGGGGCTCGTCGTGCCCCAGAAGGATCAGGATATCGATGTCGGAGTGGGGGTGCAGTTCGCCGCGCCCGTAACCGCCCACTGCCAGCAGGGCGATATCGTCGCCCCAGCGGAAGCGGTGCCAGGCGTGGAGCAGGATGCAGTCCATAAAAGTGGCCCGCTCGAACACCAGGGTGGAGACTTGTTCGCCTTCGAGAAAGCGGTTGTTGAGATGGCCGCTGGCAGCGGCAATGGCGTCCTTGAATACAGTGAGAGCACCGCCCTCGGCAAGGCGCCTGATAAAGCGCTGCTCATCGAAGAACAGCAGGGGTTGACGCAGGTGCTCCGCTGTCACTTGGCCATCCAGGGAAAGGTCTCCTCGGCGCGGGCGGTCAGCACTTCGACGCCGGTAGCGGTCACCGCCAGGGTGTGCTCCCACTGCGCAGAGAGGCGGCCATCGCGAGTTTCCACGGTCCAGCCGTCACTCTTGAGCTTGGTCTGGTGCTTGCCGGCGTTGATCATGGGTTCGATGGTAAAGGTCATGCCTTCTTTCAGCTCCAGCCCGGTGCCGGGGCGGCCGAAGTGCAGCACCTGGGGCTCCTCGTGGAACTCGTCGCCGATGCCGTGGCCGCAGTAGTCGCGCACCACTGAATAGTAGTTGGACTCGGCATATTGCTGAATGGCGTGGCCGATGTCGCCGAGGCGGGTGCCGGGTTTGACCATTTCCATGCCGATATAGAGGCACTCCTGGGTGATGCGGATCAGGCGCTGGGCGTGATCGGGTACCGTGCCGACACAAAACATTTTGCTGGTGTCGCCGTACCAGCCGTCTTTGATCACCGTGATGTCGATATTGATGATGTCACCGGACTTGAGCACTTTCTTTTCCGAGGGGATCCCGTGACAGACCACATGGTTCACCGAGGTGCAGATAGACTTGGGGAAACCCTTGTAGTTGAGCGGGGCGGGGATGGCTTTCTGGACGTTCACAATGTGATTGTGGCAAAGCGTATCCAGCTCGGCGGTGGTCACCCCCGGCACTACATGCTCGGCGATCATATCGAGCACTTCAGCAGCGAGACGGCCCGCTACGCGCATTTTTTCGAGCTCGTCGGGAGTTTTGAGTCGTACAGTCATGGCATGAATCCTGAACTGAAAGAAAAGTGAAAAGTAAAGCGAGGAAACGGCTTATTGTACCGAAAAAAGGGGGCGGCTGAATGGGGGACGAGAGGCAGCTTCACATCTTCTCTTCATCTGAACGCCCTTTTGTGGTATAAATCGCGCCCCCAGAGGCAGCCCGCCCCTGGAGATATCCATCCAGCATCTGAATATCCAGCATCTGGATGGGAATACACACACGGGCCGACACGACGAAATGGGTGCCTTGCAGGCTTTTGCTGTTGCGGGGTTTTTCGCCGGGGCTCGTGGAGGACTAACCCAGGGTGCCTTCGATCCCGTAAGGGGACGCGCCCGCCATACAAGGTAATAGCCATGGCTACCGTTACAATGAGCGAAATGTTGCAGTCCGGCGTCCACTTCGGACACCAGACTCGCTTCTGGAACCCCAAGATGAGCCAGTACATCTTCGGGGCCCGCAACAAGATCCATATCATCAACCTCGAGCACACTGTTCCCGCCTTCAACGCTGCTCTGGAAGAAGTGCGCAAGCTCGCAGCGCGCGGCAACAAGATCCTTTTTGTCGGCACCAAGCGCGCCGCCCAGAAGGCCGTGATCGAGCAGGCGCAACGCGCCGGAATGCCTTTCGTCAGCCAGCGCTGGCCGGGCGGCATGCTTACCAACTACAAAACCATCCGCGTCTCCATCAAGCGCCTCAAGGAGCTTGAAACCCAGAGTCAGGATGGCACTTTCCAAAAGCTCACCAAGAAAGAAGCGCTGATGCGCACCCGCTTGATGGAGAAGCTCGACCGCTCCATCGGTGGTATCAAGGACATGGGCGGTCTGCCCGATGCCCTGTTCGTCGTCGATGTCGACCACGAGCGCATCGCTATTCAGGAAGCCAACAAGCTGGGTATTCCGGTCATTGGTATTGTCGATACCAACAGCGACCCCAGCGGCGTCGACTTCGTCATCCCCGGCAACGATGACGCCATCCGCGCCATCAAGCTCTACCTCACTGCCGCGGCGGATGCCGTACTCGAAGGCAAAGGGCAAAGCGGTACTGCCCCCGCCCAGAACGAGTTCGTCGAAGTGAGCGAGACCGCTGCTGAAGGTGCCGCCGGCGAGGCGTGATACCTGCGGTTCTCCAACCGTCCCGGCGCAGGCCGGGCCCTGTAGTACCGCATCAGCACCGCATGTAGTACCGAAAAGGGGGCATAGCCCCCTTTTTTCCAACCACTTTTTAACTTAGAGCAGGATTGAGGAGCGACCGATGGCAGAGATTACTGCATCCCTTGTAAAAGAATTGCGTGAGCGCACCGGCCTCGGCATGATGGAGTGCAAAAAGGCGCTGGTAGAAGCTGGCGGCGATATCGAGAAGGCGATCGAAGATCTGCGCAAGTCCAGCGGCATGAAAGCCGCCAAAAAGGCTGGCCGCACTGCCGCCGATGGCCTTGTGGCAGTAAAAATTGCCGACGACAGCAGCTTTGGTGTCGTGGTCGAGGTCAACTCCGAAACCGACTTCGTGGCCCGTGATGAAAGCTTCCAGGCTTTCGTACAGACGGTGCTGGACAAAGCCTTTGCCGAGCGGCAGGATGACGTTGCTGCGCTGATGGCCGGAGAGCTGGAAACCGCTCGCGAAGCTCTGGTGCAAAAAATTGGCGAAAACATCTCCGTGCGTCGCATCAGCAAGGTGGAAGCGCCTGTGGTGGGCGGTTATGTCCACAGCAATGGCCGTATCGCCGTGCTGACCGCCCTGTCCGGCGGTGATGCCGAGCTGGCCAAGGACATCGCCATGCATGTGGCGGCCTCCAACCCCCAGGTCACCCGTCCCGAGGAAATGTCTCAGGATCTGATCGCCAAGGAGAAGGAAATCTATGCGGCCCAGGCACGTGAAAGCGGCAAGCCTGAAGAGATCATCGAGAAAATGATCGGCGGTCGTGTCTCCAAGTTCCTGGCCGAGAACAGTCTTGTCGAGCAGCCCTTCGTCAAGGACCCCGAAGTCAAGGTTGGCCAGCTGGCCAAGAAGGTCGGTGCTGAAGTGCTTTCCTTTATCCGCTTCGAGGTCGGTGAGGGCATCGTAGTAGAGAAAGCCGACTTTGCTGCTGAAGTCGCGGCCCAGGTCAGCGCTTCTCGCTGACACTAGCGCGCCGCTATACTGCCCTTAGTGGCGCAGCGGGGCTTCGGCCCCGCTTGAAGTGAATCAGGCAGATCAATGAACCCGGGTGGACTCAGTGGATTCCACCCCTATTTTCCGGGGAGAATCCATGACCGAGAGCGGTACCGCGAAGGACAAGAAGTTCAAACGCATTCTCCTCAAGCTCAGCGGCGAGGAGCTGATGGGGGGCGAGGGCTTCGGCATCGACCCCAAGGTGCTGGACCGCATGGCCTTGGAAATTGGCCAGCTGGTGGGTATTGGAGTACAGGTCGGTCTGGTGATCGGTGGCGGCAACCTGTTCCGCGGCGCAGCGCTTCACGCTGCCGGCATGGACCGGGTAACCGGCGATCACATGGGCATGCTGGCCACCGTGATGAATGCGCTGGCCATGCGCGATGCCTTGGTGCGCACCAATATTTCGGCGCGGGTGATGTCGGCCATTCCCATGAGTGGGGTGGTGGAGCACTACGACCGCCGCCACGCCATCCGCCATCTCTCCACCGGTGAGGTGGTGATTTTCGCTGCCGGTACCGGCAACCCCTTTTTTACCACCGACTCCGCTGCCTGCCTGCGGGGCATTGAGGTGGGTGCAGAAATCGTGCTCAAGGCCACCAAGGTGGACGGTGTCTACTCCGCCGACCCTAAAGTGGAGCCCACAGCCACCCTTTACAGACATCTGACCTATGACGAGGTGCTGGACCAGAAGCTCGGCGTGATGGACCTTACTGCCATCTGCCTGTGCCGGGAAAGCCACATGCCGCTGCGAGTCTTTCGCATGTCCAAGCCAGGGGCGCTGCTCAGTATCGTAATGGGTGGTGACGAAGGCACATTGATCGAGGAACAGTGACAATGATCGAAGAACTGAAAGCCGATGCCAAGGAGCGCATGGCGAAAAGTGTCGAGGCCATGGGCCAGGCATTCAACAAGATCCGTACTGGCCGGGCTCACCCCAGCCTGTTGGACAACATTATGGTCTCCTACTACGGCAGTGATACGCCCCTCAGCCAGGTTGCCAATATCGGTGTGGGCGACAGCCGCACGCTGACGGTGACACCGTGGGAAAAAAATATCGTGCCCGCTATCGAAAAGGCGATTCTCAAGTCTGATCTGGGGCTCAACCCCTCCACGGCTGGCAGTGTGATTCGCATTCCCATGCCGGCCCTTACCGAGGAGACTCGCAAAGGCTACAGTCGTCAGGCGCGCGCCGAGGCGGAGAATGGCCGGGTGGCGGTGCGCAATATCCGCCGCGATGTGTTGTCCGACGTCAAAGAGCTGCTCAAGGCCAAAGAAATCACCGAGGACGATGAGCGCCGCGCCCAGGACGAGATTCAAAAAATCACCGATTCTTTCATCGCCAAGATCGACACTGCGTTGGCGGAGAAAGAAGCCGACCTGATGGAAATCTGATCTCAGACTGATCATCATGATCTGCGTGAGACCAGCGTCCCGTCTGACACGGCCTGAGGCTGCGTTGAAGGGCAACTCGTTTTGGGGACGGGCCACTGCATGAGTCAGGCCACTTCGAGCCAGAGCAACACACATCCGCTGCGCCATGTGGCGATTATCATGGACGGCAATAATCGCTGGGCCCGCCAGCGTGGCCTGAGCGGCATCGCCGGCCACCAGGCTGGCGTCGAACGGGTGCGGGAAGTCCTGGACGCCTGTGACAGGCACGATATCGATGTCCTCACCCTGTTTGCCTTCAGCAGCGAAAACTGGACGCGACCCGCCGCCGAGGTGCGCGGTCTGATGTCTCTGTTCGCCACTTATTTGAAAGGGGAAATCAATCGCCTGGCTGAGCGCGACGTACGGTTGCGCGTGGTGGGGCAGCGCAGCCGCTTTAGTGCGCGCCTGCAAAAGCTGATCAGCGAGGGGGAAAACCGCACCCGGCATGGTTCTCGCACCCTGGTGTTGGCGGTCGATTACGGTGGTCGCTGGGAAATCGCCGAGGCGGCCCGCAAGCTGGCCGGTCGTGTGCAAGCGGGCAATCTGCGGCCCGAAGCCATCACTGAGGAGATGTTGGGAGCCCAGCTGGCGATGGCAGATCTGCCGGATCCGGATCTGTGCATCCGCACCGCCGGTGAACAGCGCATCAGCAACTTCTTGTTATGGCAGCTGGCCTATACCGAACTCTATTTCGCGCCCATGTACTGGCCGGATTTCAATGGTGCAGCTTTCGATGCCGCCGTCGATGAGTACTATCATCGTCAGCGCCGCTTTGGCGGCTCCTCTTCTGAGAACTCCTCCGAGAGAGCGTCAACCCCGCCGGGGGGAATTTCTCGTGCTTAGGCAGCGTATTATCACCGCTCTGGTGCTGGCAGCCCTGTTTCTGGGTGCCTTGTTTGGGCTCAACCCCGGCTTGTTTACCCTCTTTGCAGCTCTGGTGATTGGTATCGCCAGCTGGGAGTGGGCGCACCTTGCCAGTATCGACAGGGCAGTGGGGCGTATTGCCTACTTGCTGCTGGTTGCTGCCTTAATGATTCCCCTCTATATCTACGGCGTCTACGACCCTTGGGGGCCAGTGCCGGATCTGGTAAGGCCGGTGCTGTTTATTGGCTGCCTGTGGTGGGCGCTAGCCCTGTTGTGGGTGCAGGGCTATCCCTCCAGTGCTGTGTTGTGGGGCAGCATAGTCGGGCGCCTGGTCATGGGGATCGTGATCCTGGTGCCGGCCTGGCTGGCGCTGGTGGTACTTGCCCATCTAGAGGATGGGCACTGGCTAATCTTGTTGGTGGTGCTGGTAGTCGCTGGCGCTGATGTGGGGGCTTTCTTCAGTGGGCGCGCCTGGGGTCGCCACAAGTTGGCCCCGGCGGTCAGTCCTGGCAAAACTGTGGAAGGCCTCGCCGGTGGCTTGCTGACAGTGCTGGTGGTGGCCTCCCTGTTTCTGTACGCCTCACCCTCGCACCATAGTCACGGCTGGCAATGGCTGGTGATCGTGGCCATTACTGCGCTGGCCTCGGTACTGGGCGACCTGGTCGAAAGCATGGTTAAGCGCCACCGGGGAGTGAAGGATAGCGGTACTATTCTGCCCGGCCACGGCGGCCTGCTGGACCGGATCGACAGCCTCAGCGCAGCGCTGCCAGTGTTTACTCTGCTCTACCTGCTTCTTATTGAGGGGGGGCCATGGCTGAGCTGATCACCGTGCTGGGAGCTTCGGGATCCATCGGCGTCAGCACCCTGGATGTCATCGCTCGTCATCCGGAGCGCTATCAGGTCTTTGCCCTCACTGGCAACAGCCGTGTCGACGTGCTGGCGGAACAGAGCCAGCGCCATCGGCCGCGCTATGTGGTGACTGGCTCGCGCCAGGCTGCGGCGGCGCTGGAGCCGCGCGTTCCGGCTGGCTGCCGGGTGCTGTGGGGAGAGGAAGCGCTGGCAGAAGTGGCGGCCCACGCTGATGTGGATACGGTGATGGCCGCCATTGTCGGAGCGGCGGGTTTGCTGCCAACGCTGGCAGCCGCTCGCGCCGGTAAAAAAGTACTGTTGGCCAACAAAGAGTCGCTGGTTATGGCCGGCGATCTGTTTATGGCGGCGATGCGTGAAGGCGGTGGCGCCTTGCTGCCTATCGACAGCGAGCACAACGCCATCTTCCAATGTCTGCCCACCGGCTATCGGGACGCCGCTGATGCCGGTGTCAGCCATATTCTGCTATCTGCTTCCGGCGGCCCTTTCCGCACCCGTCCCCTGGACAGTTTTGACAGCGTGACGCCGGACCAGGCCTGTGCTCATCCCAACTGGGCTATGGGGCGCAAGATTTCGGTAGACTCCGCGACCATGATGAACAAGGGCCTGGAGCTGATCGAGGCTTGCTGGCTGTTCGGGGTCGAGCCCGACCGGGTGCAGGTTGTGATACATCCTCAGAGTGTGGTGCACTCTCTGGTGGCCTATGTCGATGGCTCGGTGCTGGCCCAGCTTGGCAACCCGGATATGCGCACACCTATCGCCCATGCCCTGGCTTGGCCGGAGCGCATCGCCTCTGGTGTTGCGCCCCTCGACCTGATGGCGGTGGCGCGGCTGGATTTTGAAGCGCCGGACCCGCAGCGCTTTCCCTGCCTGGCGCTGGCCGCCGATGCAGTGCGCAGTGGCGGCGACTATCCCGCCGCCCTCAATGCCGCCAATGAAGTGGCCGTGGCGGCCTTTCTCGATCACCGCTTGAGTTTCACAGCTATTGCAAAGGTGGTGGAAGCGGTGCTCAATGATTGGTCGGCGAGTGAACCCTGTAGCATAGCTGCAGTCCAACACGCGGACCGCACCGCCCGGCAACTGGCACAGACTTATAGTGAGGCAATGGCGCTTTGATAAACACCCTGCAGATGATTTTCTTTACGCTGGTGGCACTGGGCGTACTGGTAACCATCCACGAATTTGGCCACTTTTGGGTGGCGCGCCGCTGCGGCGTCAAGGTGCTGCGCTTTTCCATCGGCTTTGGCACCCCGCTGCTGCGCTGGCACGATCGCCACGGCACGGAGTTTGTGGTGGCTGCGCTGCCCCTCGGCGGTTATGTGAAAATGCTGGATGGCCGGGAGACCTCGCTGGCCCCCGAAGAGCAGCAACAGGCCTTCAACAACAAGACGGTCGGCCAGCGCATGGCCGTGGTGGCCGCCGGCCCCCTGGCCAACTTTCTACTGGCTATCGTCGCATTCTGGGTGGTTTACCTGCTGGGTGTCCAGGGGGTAATGCCGGTGGTAGGCGGTGTGGTGGAGGGCTCGGTCGCTGCCCGCGCCAAGCTTGAAGCGGGGCAAGAGATTGTCGCCGTGGACGGCGAGCCCACGCCCACCCTGCAAGCGCTGGGTGAGCAATTGCTGCGCCGCCTGGGTGAAGATGGCACCATGACCTTCACCGTCAAATACCCGGACTCCAACCTGCAATATGAAACAGCTGCCGAACTGGCGGGTTGGCAAGTGGACGCCGATTATCCGGACCCCATCGGCAGCATCGGCATTGAACTCTACCGGCCAGCCATGCTGCCGGTGGCGGAGCAGGTGATGGCCGGTGAGCCCGCCGAGCGCGCTGGCATTCGTGCCGACGACCGCATTCTCAGAGTCGACGGCGAAACCGTGTCCGACTGGACCCGCTGGGTGGAGCTGGTGCGCGGCAATCCCGATCGCGAGCTGGCAGTGACACTGTTGCGGGACGGCCAGGAAGTCGCAGTGCGGGTCACCCCGCGGGCAGCCGAGCAGGCCGACGGCAGTGTTATCGGTCAGGTGGGCATGTCGGTTAAAATGCCTGAGTGGCCGGCTGAAATGATGCGCGAAATACACTATGGTCCGGTCGAGGCGCTGGTAGCGGCTTCCCGCCAGACCTGGAAAACCACCGGCTTGGTATTGGACTCGATCCGTAAAATGGTCACCGGCCTTATTTCCCCCAAGCACTTGAGCGGTCCCATAACCATTGCTAAAGTGGCGGGCGCTTCGGCTCAGTACGGCTTGGCTTCCTACTTGGGTTTCCTGGCTCTGCTCAGCGTCAGCCTCGGGGTTCTCAACTTGCTGCCGGTGCCTGTACTGGACGGCGGGCATTTGCTGTATTACGCGATCGAGGCGATAAAGGGGAGTCCGGTATCGGAAAAGATCCAGATGGCCGGATACCGCGTCGGTCTTTTTTTGGTGATTGGCTTGATGGTACTGGCCCTTTACAATGATGTGGCAAGGCTTTAGGGCCCGGTCCAGGACAACAACAACCGCGAAACTG
>JALNZZ010000161.1 GCA_023229065.1 Porticoccaceae bacterium | reverse complement strand
GTAAGGTAGGTGGAAGCGCCGGCAAAGCTGTGGGCACCGAGGTTGACGAACTGGTGAACCAGCACATAGCCGGACAGGATGGTCCAGTCACCCACCGTGACATGCCCGGCCAGCGAGGCGTTGTTAACCAGAATGCAGTGGTCGCCCACCACGCAGTCGTGGCCGACATGGACATAGGCCATCAACAGGTTGTGGCTGCCGATCGTGGTTTCACCGCGATCCTGCACGGTGCCGCGGTGGATGGTGACCCCTTCGCGGATCACGTTGTGATCACCGATCACCAGGCGCGTCGGCTCGCCCTTGTATTTGAGGTCCGGGGTGTCCTCACCGACCGAGGAAAACTGAAAAATACGGTTGTGGGCACCGATGGTGGTCGGCCCCTTGATGATCACATGGGAGCTGATCACCGTATGGTCGCCGATGGTGACATCGGGGCCGATGATGGTCCAGGGACCGATCTCGACATTGGCACCGATCTTGGCAGAGGGGTCGATAATGGCTCGCGGATCAATCAATGTCCGGGCTCCTATCGCATTTCCTGCAGGGCGCACAGCAGTTGCGCCTCCGCAGCCAGGTGGTCGTCGACAGTGGCCTTGCAGTTGAAGCGCCAGATATTGCGTTTGACGGAATCGATCTCGGCGTGGAGCATCAGGCGGTCACCGGGCACGACCTGGCGCTTGAAGCGCACACCGTCGACACCGGCAAACAGGTACAGCATGTCGTCCTCGGCGCCCTTGTTGACCGTCGCAAAGCCAAGTACGCCAGAGGCCTGCGCCATGGCTTCGATAATCATCACGCCGGGAAAAATCGGCGCTCCGGGGAAGTGGCCATTGAACACTTCCTCGTTGGCGGAGACATTCTTGTAAGCGAGGATGCGCTCGCCGGGCACGATCTCCACCACCCGATCCACCAGCAGAAATGGATAGCGATGGGGCAACAGGTCTTTGATCTGGTTGATGTCCATGGGTGTTCCTCAGCAAGGGCCTCTAAAAAGTGCCTCTAAAAAGTGCCTCTAAAAATAGCGCAGCGCCTGGGCCGGGTAGCGGCCACAAGGTTAGCGCTTCTCCTCTTTGTCCTGGCTCTGCTGTTTTTCCAGGTTGCCGAGCCGCCGCGCCAACTTGTCCAGCTGGCTGAAGCGCACGGCATTTCGTTTCCAGGCCGCATTGTCCTCAAAGGGCGTGCCCGACGAATAAGTGCCGGGCTTGTCAATGGAGCGGGTGATCATACTGCGGGCTGTTACTGTCACCCTGTCACACAATTCAATATGCCCCACCAGCCCGGCGCCACCGGCGAGTACGCAGTAACGCCCTATCACCGTGCTGCCGGCGATCGCGGCGCAGCCTGCCAGGGCGCTATGATCGCCGATTCTCACGTTGTGGGCGATCTGCACCAGGTTATCGATGATGACATTGTTGCCGATCACCGTGTTGCCCAGGGCGCCGCGATCAATGGTGGTGGCAGCGCCTATTTCTACATCGTCGCCGATTTCTACCCCGCCGATCTGATGTATCTTTACCCAGCGTCCGCCCTCATTGGCAAAGCCGAAGCCATCGGCGCCGATCACTGCCCCGCTGTGGATCACCACCCGGCAACCGATACTGACACCGTGGTAAAGGGTGACGCCCGCGTGCAACAGCCCGCCGGCACCAATCTCGCTGTCGGCACCGATATGGCAGCCGGCGCCGATTTCAGTGCCGGCGCCAATCACTACGCCGGCGCCAATCACTGTATGGGGGCCGATGCTGACATCAGCGCCGAGGCTGGCCGACGCGTCCACTACCGCCGTGGGGTGCACCCCGCCACCGGGCTGGGGCCGCGTCTCGAATAGCGCCGAGAGGCGGGCAAACGCCAGGTAGGGATTGGGGTGGACCAGGACGTTGCCAGCATACCCCTCCGCATCGGCAGGAGAGAGAATGACGGCGGACGCCTCATTGCCGGCGAGTTGCCGCCGGTAAGCCTTGCTGGCCAGAAAAGTCAGGTCGCCAGCCGTTGCCGCCGACAGGGTGTTGAGGCGCCGGATGACGGCCCCTGCATCACCGCGTAATTCGGTGACAGGGGCGTCAGCCGCGAGAAAGTCTGCCAGCTCCTGCAGGGTGAACTGCGGAGGTGTCCTGTGCTTCGGCAAGGCTCTCGAGTTCCAGGGCCGTTACTGAGATTTCTGGTTGAGCCGCTCCGTCAGCTTGGGTGTCAGGTTGAGCTCGGGGCTGGCCATCAATACCGCCTCGGAGCGCAACAACACGGTGACACCTTCCTGTTCGACCAGCTCCTGCAACGCTTCCTGAGCTTTGGGCTGCAGCTCATTGATGATGCTGTTTTGCAGGCTGCGAACTTCGCTTTCCAACTTGCGGGCAGTGAGCTCAATATCGGCGCGCAAATACTCCATGCGCTTCTGGTAGTCGGCAGCTTCGCTTTCTGACCAGGTCAGGCGCTTGGACTCGGCCTCTTTTTGCAGAGCATTGATGTCTGCCACGGTACTGTCGTACTTGGCTTGCAGCGACGCGTATTCAGAGCGGGCTTGCAGCTCGGTCTGACGCTTTTGAGCAATATCAGAACCAAAAATGGCAGCACCGAGATCGACAACGGCAATTTTGCCCTGTGCCAGGGCGGGGATACTGACCAGCGAGGCCAGAACCAGGAACAGCACGGGTTTCAGTTTACGCACACATAATCTCCAGGGTTAGTTGTAGCAATATTATGTCGTTACACGTTTATCCAGTTAACTAGAACGTCTGGCCGAGGGAGAACTGGAAGAACTCCTCGTCATCTTCACTGCTGGCATTGAGGGCTTTGCCGAGGCTGAAGGTAATGGGACCAAAGCCGCTCAACCAGGTCGCACCGACACCCACCGCATAGCGGAGTTCACCGGCGTCCGGCTTGTAACAGTTGAGCTGGCCGGCACTACAGTCCGTATCAAAAATATTACCGGCATCGACAAAGACTGCCGCTTGTACCGAGCGCTGGTCCTTGAGGAAGGGCAGCGGGAAAATAACCTCGGCACCCAGCTCTACCATCACGTTACCGCCGAAAGGATCGGGGCGATCGACCGGGATTGGTTCGCTGCCATCTTCACACAGTGCTCCCTCGGGAATACCGCCGATCTGGCCGGGACAGTAGTTGGCCGGGGTATCCTGAGGGCCCAGGGTGTTGCGCTTGAAACCGCGCACCGAGCCAAAGCCACCGCCGTAGTAGTTTTTGAAGAACGGCAAGCGGGTGCTGTCACCGAAGCCATCGCCATAACCGAGGTCGGTGCGCAGCTTGAGGGTGAGGCTCTTGATGAGGGGCCGGTAGTACTGAGCTGAATAGGACAGGCGGTAGTATTCCACGTCGCTACCCGGCACTGCCACTTCGAGACTGAGGCGCTGCATGGTGCCGCGGGTAGCAAAAATACCGCGGTTGAGTGTCGAGCGCACCCAGTTGGTGTTGAGGCTGAAGATATGGTACTGGTCACCGTTGTTGCGCACGAACTCCTCAATCTCTTTCGAGGTGTAGGAGCCCAGGTCGATTTCGAGATTCTCATAGTTGGCGCCAAAACCGAGACTGGACACTTCCGACAGCGGATAGCCAAAGTTCAGACCGGCGCCATAGCTGTCTGTTGTATAGCTGGCCAGGTTGAAGCGACCGTAGTCCGTCGAGCGGTAGAATATGTTGAAGCCGGCGCTCACCCCATCGGCATTGAAGTAGGGGTTGGTGTAGGAAAACTGCATACTGGTCTGGTATCTACTGCGGTTGAGGCCGATCCCGACCTGCTTGCCACTACCCAGGAAGTTGTTTTCCTGCAGGTTGGCACCGAGCACCAGCCCCGTGCCCTGAGCAAAACCAACGCTGGCACCAATACTGCCGGAAGGCTGCTCCTCAACATTGTAGAAAACATCGATCTGGTCACCGGTGCCCGGCACCTCACGGGTTTCCACCTCTACGCCCTTGAAATAGCCGAGTCGTTCGAGGCGCACCTTGGACTGGTCGATCAGCGCCGTAGAGGCGGAGGCGCCTTCCATCTGGCGCATTTCCCGGCGCAGCACTTCGTCGGAGGTTTTGGTGTTGCCGCGAAACTCGATGCGGCGCACATAGGCCCGGCGTCCGGGGTTGACGAAGAAGGTAACCTTGGCGGTATTGTCGCTGTCGTTGACCTCGGGGAAGCCCTCCACCTCGGTGAAGGTATAACCCTCGTTGCCGAAGCGGCGCGCCACCAGCTCGTTGGTGCTGGTCATCAGCTGCTGGGAGAAAGTATCGCCGCTCTTGAGCAGCAGCAGCTCCCGCACTTCGGACTCAGGGATCACCAGCTCACCGGCGATATCCACTTCGCTGATGGTGTAAGGATTGCCCTCGTGGATATTGACCGAGATGAACACTGTCTCCTTGTCGGGGCTGATGGATACCTGGGTGGATTCAATTTCGAAGCGCAGATAGCCGCGGTCGAGGTAGAACGACTGCAGCCGCTCCAGGTCGCCGGACAGTTTTTCGCGGGCGTACTTGTCGTTGCCCCGAATCCACGACAACCAGC
>JALNZZ010000160.1 GCA_023229065.1 Porticoccaceae bacterium | reverse complement strand
GGGAAGGCTGAGTTTCAGCCTTCCCCCCACCCCACATCGCGCCAAAAAAAGCAGATAGACGCTACATCGCCATTTCGTAGCGATCGATTAGCGCTCTCACCAGTCCGCTGCGCACGATATCGTCGCGTTCAAACTGATGGACATACACATCGGGCAGTCCTTTTACCCGCTGCAAAGCATCGGCGAGACCGTTGGGACCGCGAATATCGCTCTGCTGGATATCACCGTTGATGACCACCTTGCAGTCCTCACCGATGCGGGTGAGGAACATTTTCATCTGGGCGATGGTGGTGTTCTGCGCTTCATCCAGTACCACGAAGGTGTCGGGGCCAAAGGTCTTGCCGCGCATGAAAGCCAGGGGCGCGGCGAGGATGCGACCGTGGCGCAGGTTGTAGTTCACCGTACCCGCACCTAGCCGCTCGTTGAGAATGTCTCGGAAAGCCTCGATATACACCGCGAATTTCTCGTTGAGGTCGCCGGGCAGAAAGCCGAGCTGCTCGCCGGCTTCGACCGCAGGGCGGGTGAGGATGATGCGCTCGATGCGTCCCGACTTGAGCGCCTCGGCGGCCAGCGCACCGGCACAATAGCTTTTGCCGGTGCCTGCAGGGCCGATGCCAAAGGTGAGGCAGTGCCGTTTGATGGCGTTGATATAGCGTTGCTGGGCCGGCGTTCTGGCGCTGAAGGGTTGTTCGCAGCGGGGTGGCAAGTAGGCGGTTTCAGTATGATGACAGCGGGTATTGAGGGGGTAGATATTGGAGGGGTCGTCGAATTTGTCGGCCTGGTGTCTTCGGTGGAGGGCCTTGGTGTCGTTGTGTCTGGGATGGTGGAGAGCACGTCTGGAAGAAGGCTTTTTCGCCATACTAACGATACCTCATCGGTGGAAGTCAAAAGCGTGTTCAAGCATCGACCACTCTCTTCCTGCTTAAAAATCAGCGATGCCTGACACCGGTTCTTTGTGTTCTTCGTACCTCATGCTAAGGGGCCATTGTGACAGTTTGGGGAAAATTGGCACCTCCCCAGAGGCTGTCTGCTAACAGACCCTAGCAGCTGAGGATGGCAGTGCCTACTTGCGAATATTTATGCTTTGCCAAGCGCTTGATAGTTTTTGGTAATAACAGGTACAAGCTGGGTTTACAGAAATGCCTTCATTTCGGCAAGAAATCTGTCCAGCTGGTCGTGGTGCAGCCAGTGCCCGGCGTTTTCGTACACTGTCAAGGAGGCATCTTGGAAGTAATCCAGGCGCCCGTCCTGGTCAGGGCTGGGTAGCCAGCTGTCGGCACCCCACAAGATCCGTACCGGGCAGGTGATATTGCCCCACAGCCGATAGAGCTCGTGTTGGGGGATATCTACTGGGTTGAAAAAGCGCACATAGTTGTCGAACTTCCAGCTGTAGGTGCCGTCCTCGTTCTGACTGATACCGTGCTGAGTGAGGTGGCGGGCCTGAGTGTCGGAGAGATAGCTGTTCTCCTCCTTCATGCGCTGGTAGGCTTCTTCCAGCGTTGGGTAGCGCCGCGGAAAACGCCCCGCCGCTGCGCGCTTCATGTCCACCCACTCGCGGATGCGCTGTTCCAGAGCCTTGCTCTCACGCTCAGCGTACCACTCCGGTGTCTGCCCCAAGCCCTCGATAATGACCAGTTTGCGCACGGTTTCCGGATAGACGCTGGCGTAGCTCAAGGTGATATGACCACCCATGGAGTGGGCGATAATCGTGACGGGTGCCAGTTTCTTCTGGTGGATCAGCTGGGCCAGATCATAGAGATAGGCCGTCATGCTGTAGTCACCGTCCGGCGACCAGGCGCTGTCGCCATGACCCCGCAGATCGGGGGCAATGATATGCCAATCTTTACTGAGCTCCTCCGCTACCCAATCCCAGTTACGACAGTGATCGCGGCCGCCGTGTATCAACAGCAGCGGAGGTGCCTCGTGGTTGCCCCAGTCGGTGTAGTGCAACTGTAGGCGCTGGGATATAAAACTGTGGGAGGTGGGGCCTTTGCGCATGATCTACTTGTCTCGCGATGAGTACACGGAAGAGTTTTGCTCGGCTGTCATCATAAACTATTTGCCCTTCTGAACGCAGGGTAGAGGGCGCTTTGCTGCAGCAGATCCCTCTCTGCGTTCGGGATGACAGAGTGGTGCGGTAGAATAAGGCGCCATCTTGCTGGTGGGTTATGGTTTCATTCAAGGTATAAGTGGTGCCTATGGGCCGGGAGATATCTACATGAGTGACAAAAGAAGAGCAAGACGAGACTCTGTGTGCGGTCGACAGCTCACTGTTCTGGTGTTGATGCCCAGACTCGCTGTCGTACCCCTCTTCTAAGCAATGGACCCCTTCGCCCATACCTTTGCCGGTGCTGCCCTGGCAGCCAGTGGCTTGCGCCGGGTTACCCCATTGGCTACTGCCGCCTTGCTTATCGGTGTCAATGTGCCCGATGTGGACGTGGTGATGATGTTTGCCGGAGACTATATGGATCTGGCTCATCGGCGCGGTCTTACGCACGGTATCCCTGCTCTGGTGGTGTTGCCCTTCCTGGTCACTGCGCTATTGCTGGGGTGGGATCGCTGGGTGCGTCGACGTCTCGACCCGGGGGCGCAGGCGGCCAGCCTGCGTGGCCTGTTGCTGGTGAGCGCCATCGCTGTGATCAGCCATCCGATTCTCGACTGGCTCAATAACTATGGCATGCGTTGGCTGATGCCCTTCGACGGTCGCTGGTCCTATGGCGACGCGTTATTCATCATCGACCCCGTAGCCTGGCTGGGGCTGGGTGGGGTGGCTTTCCTCACTTGGTCGCGGCAGCCTGCTGCTATCGCCGCCTGGGCTGTTTTTTGGGCGGCGACCAGCTGGCTGGTGCTGACCAGCGATCTGGTGCCCGACACGGCTCGCTGGCTGTGGCTGGCTGGGCTGGTCCTGTTGCTAGTGCTACGGTTTGGCGGGTGGCGCGGCGCCACTGGGGCCTCGGTCATGGTGCGGCCCGCTCAGCTCACCCTGCTGGTGGTGGGGTTGTATATGCTTGCCAATGTGGTGGCCAACATTCCCGCTCGCGCTGAGGTGCGGGCTGTGCTTGCAGCGCAAGGTTTGCAGCCCGTAGGCGAGGTAATGGTCGCGCCGGTGGCGGCCAACCCCTTTCGCGGCTTTGTCGTGGCAACCACACCGCAAGGTTATGTCAGCGGCAGTTGGTACTGGCTGGGAAGTCCTCGCTTTGTGCCCGATGAGCGCCTGATCATCCCGGCGCTGCAGCATCCCGCTGCGGTGGTTGCGGCTGAGGCGGCCAGTGCCCGCCGCTTTCTATCCTGGGCGCGCTTCCCCTATGCGGTAGTGGAGCCGGACAGCACCGGCTATCAAGTGCGTTTCGGCGATGCCCGTTACCCAGATAGAGGCCCGGGCGCAGGCCCGACAGTACAGGTGCCCGGTGCTCCCTAACTCACTTGCCGAAAAACAATCGCTCAAGGGAGCCGCCTTCGCCCTCCTCTTTCTGTGCTGGTGTACCCTGTTGGCGGGCTGTGCCCTGCCCTCTCTCCAGCATCGCACGGAGTCTGTTGCACTCGATGTGGATACGGCCAGTGAAACCCGTCTGGGGCAGGCGCTCGAAAGTCAATTGATCGTCAACGGTGGTAAAAGCGGTATTCACGCCCTGCGCGACCCCTACGATGCTTTTGTGGTCCGTGAGCTGTTGACGGAAGTGGCGGAGAAAACTCTCGATATTCAGTATTACATCTGGCGTAAGGATGTTACCGGTCTTCTACTCCTGGAGGCATTGCAGAAAGCCGCAGAGCGGGGGGTGCGAGTGCGGTTGCTATTGGACGATAACGGTACCCGAGGGCTGGATGCCGAGTTGGTGGCTCTCGACCAGCACCCCAATATCGAAGTTCGTCTATTCAATCCCTTTGTGGTCAGAAAACCCAGGTGGTTGGGGTTTATCACCGACTTCTCCCGTGCCAACCGCCGTATGCATAACAAGTCCTTCACCGCGGATAATATGGTGACCATCGTCGGCGGGCGCAATATCGGCGACGAGTATTTTGGTGCCGCCGATGGCCTGTTATTTGTCGATCTCGATGTCCTGGCGGTCGGCCCTGTGGTGGATGAGGTGTCGCGGGATTTTGACCGCTATTGGGCGAGTGAGTCTGCTTATCCCGTGGCAGATATCCTGCCGGAACTCAGCGAGCGACGCATCCGCCGTATGGTCAATCGAAGCTCGCTAGTGGACAGAGACCCAGCCGCTGCGGCTTACCGCCAGGCCATCGCCGACTCCGACTTTCTACAAACCTTGCTGGTGGAGGGGCTGGATCTGGAGTGGGCCAGCACCCGCATGGTGAGCGACGATCCGGCCAAGGGGTTGGGCCATGCCGAGCCGGAGGCGAGGGTATCGAGCCAATTGAAGGAGATCATTGGCATTCCTGAACGCGAGGTACTGCTGATCTCGCCCTACTTCGTGCCCACCGCAGCCGGTACCGAGGCTTTTGCCGACATTGCAGGCGCTGGTGTCGATATTCGCATTCTCACCAATTC
>JALNZZ010000159.1 GCA_023229065.1 Porticoccaceae bacterium | reverse complement strand
AAGCAGCATTTGCCTTCCCGCAGCCAGCGCTTGCGGTTGTCGTCGCCGATGCCGATATCCTTTTCCAGAGGCGCCACATTCATATCGCCCATCACCACCACCAGCTCGTCGGGGGAGTGGTGCCGCTGCAGGTGATCGAGCAGGTTGCGGTAGAAAGCCTCTTTGGCGGGAAACTTGAGCGGGTGAGAGCGGTTTTCCCCCTGGGGGAAATAACCGTTATAGACATGCACAGGCCCGAGGGGACTGTCGAGCACCCCGTACACCAGGCGGCGCTGGGCGTCTTCGCCGTCGTCGATAAAGCCACAGCGGCTGTCCAGCAAGGGGCGACGGTGCAGCAGCGCGACCCCGTAGTGGCCTTTTTGGCCGTGAAAGACAGCGTCGTATCCCAACTCCTGAATCGGTGCGAGAGGGAACAGCTCGTCCGCCACCTTGGTTTCCTGCAAGCCGATCAGGTCGGGAGTGTGGCGCTCCACCACCGCCTGCAACTGGTGGGGGCGGGCACGGATACCATTGATATTAAAAGAAACCAGTTTCATATCGCCGGGTCACTCTGCCATTGCAGCTTCTTTGCTTTCCACCACCACGGTGGGCGCGTCCTCGCGGCTGAAAAGAATGCCGTCCGCCAGAATCTCGCCAGCGGCCTTCAACAGGGGGTCGTCCTCCAGGGGAATCTCGGTATCGGCCACGTCGTCAACTACCTCGTCTTCATCGTCAGCGTCCTCCGGGTTGTCCCGCTTCCAGCTCTCCACATCGGGGTAGGCTTCCTCGCCCTTGGCGACCCGGCGGCGGTTTTCGATCTCCAGCAGCGCCAGCTCGTTGGCTTTCATCTCCGCCCGACGTTGTTCGAGGTTGAGGGATACCTCGGTCGCAGCCATGCGCTGCTCGCGATAGGCGATCTCGTCCACCAAAAAGCGGAAGTCCGGATCCCTGGCGCTGCGCTCCTGGTGACGCGCTTCGAGCAGTGGCACCAGTCCCGACAGTTCGTAGTGGTGATTGATAGGAATGCCGTGAATCTGGTCCCAGGCTAGGGCGCGCTCCTGGCTGCTCTCGCCGATGTCGTCGACGCTAAAGATCGACGGCAGATTGATATCGGGAACGATACCGCGGTGCTGGGTGCTGTCGCCAGACACCCGGTAAAACTTCGATTCCGTCAGCTTGAGCTGGCCCTGGGGCAGCGGCAGCAGTGTCTGCACCGTCCCCTTGCCATAGCTCTGGGTACCCACCACCAGGCCGCGCCCGTAATCCTGAATGGCACCGGCAAAAATCTCCGAGGCCGAGGCGCTGAGGCGGTTGATCAACACCACCAGCGGGCCATCGTAGGCGGGCGGTCGGCGGGAGCGGTGCTGGCGAGAAATTGTCTGATTGGCGTAGCGAATCTGCACCACCGGACCGGGGTTGATAAACAGGTCGGTGAGGGTGGTAGCTTCGTGCAGCGAGCCGCCGCCGTTGTTGCGCAGGTCGACCACAATGCCGTCCACTTGTTCCTTCTGCAGCTCGTCGAGCAGAATGCTCACATCTCGCGTAGTGCTCTTGAAGTTGGGATCGCGGCGGTTAAAGGCCTCAAAGTCGATATAGAAGGCCGGCACGTCGATAACGCCCACCCGGTAGCTGCGGTCCTCGCCCTCAATCTCGATGATGCGACTTTTGGCGGCTTGTTCTTCCAGCTTCACCTCGTCGCGCACAATAGAGATCACCCGGTGGATACCGGCGTGCTCACCCTTGGCGGGGATGATTTCCAGGCGCACCGTGGTGCCTTTGGAGCCGCGAATCAAATCCACTACGTCGTCGAGCCGCCAGCCCACTACATCCTGGATGTCCTCATCTTCCTGGCCGACACCTACGATCAGATCCTGGGGCGCCAGTTCGCCGTGACGGTCGGCGGGGCCGCCGGGCACCACCCGCACCACCTTGGTGTTTTCCTCATCCACCTGCAGCACGGCACCGATACCTTCCAGCGACAGCGACATGCTGATATTGAAGTTCTCCAGCTGGCGCGGGGAATAGTAAGTGGTGTGGGGGTCGTACAGGGTCGTCAGCGCATTCATATAGAGGGCGTAGACATCGTCGGAACCCATTTCCGACACCCGCTTGACCTGGTTTTTGAAGCGCTTGACCAGCAGCTCGCGAGTCTCGTCCTCGGCCTTGTCGGCCAGCAGCAGACGCAGATAGTTGTCCTTCACCCGCTTGCGCCACAGGTCGTCGAGGGCGTCGGAGCTGTCCTGCCAGACTTTCTCCTTGGGATTGATCTCCAGGGTCTCGTCCTTGGTAAAGTCAAAGGGCTGCTCGCTGTCCAGCAGTGCGATATTGCTCTCCAAACGCGCCAGCACCCGCTCCCGGTACAGCTTATAAATAGTAAAACCGGGGGTCAGGTCGCCCTGCTTGGTGAGATCGTCGAGGCGGGTAGCCCACTGGGCCTTGAAATCGTCGACGTCGGCCTTGAGCAGATACAGGCGCGCGGGGTCGAGAGAGTCCAGGTAATTGTCGAGAAACTGCTGCGACAGCTCATCGTTCAGCGGCAAGGTGTGGTAATGCTTGGAGCCCAACCTTTCCAGCAGTTCGAGGGTCGTTTTGACCTGCTCGGGGCTGTGCTCCAGGGACTTGGCCGGCGCCGCAAAGGTGGCGGTGAACGGCAGCAGAGCCAGCAACAGGCAGGATAACAGTTTTAGCTTCATCGATTTCAACATCATCGAAAGAGTCTCTCGGGCGATAGCGGGGCCAGTGTAGCACAAGGCGTTCCAGCGCCTAGCCTCAGAATGCGTTGACGCGGCAGCGCTTTTCGGGCGTGTTGCGGTCCGACAGGTTACACTATCGTCCTGGGCTGGGTTCCTTCGCAGCCCCTCCTGATATAGAGAGCTTATATAGCGCCTCAGAGCCTCTATAGAATAGAGCCTGTATGGACAGATACGGACAGACCACCACGCCATGATTGATATCCACTGCCACCTGCTGCCCGACATCGACGACGGTGCTTCCAGTCTGGACGACTCCCTGCAAATGGCCCGGCTGGCGGTCGAGGAGGGCATCACCCATGCGGTGTTGACCCCCCATATCACCCCCGGTCGCTGGGAAAACACCAGCGCCATCATCGCCGCGGCCACCAACGCGTTTCGCCAGGCGCTGGAGGAAGAGGGCATCCCCTTGCAGGTGGACTACGCCGCCGAGGTGCGCATCTCAGACCAGATATTCAGCCTGCTGGCCGCCGACCAGATTCCCTTCCTGGGCGAATGGGAAGGCTACCGGGTAATGCTGCTGGAATTCCCCCACACCCACATCCTGCCGGGCACCGACAAGCTGGTGGACTGGCTGATCCGCCAGGGCATCAGGCCGCTGATCGCCCACCCCGAGCGCAACCGCGAACTGATGCAGAAGCCGGACAAGCTCAGGCCCCTGCTGGACAAAGGCTGTCTGGCCCAGCTGACCGGCGCCTCCATCACCGGCCGCTTCGGTGCCGAAGCCCGCACCGCCGCGGAATACTACATCCGCGAAGACCTGATCACCTTGATCGCCAGCGACGCCCACAACACCAGCACCCGTCCCCCAGCCATGGCCGCGGCCCGCGCCGCCATCGCCAGCCTGGTGGGTGAGGAAGCAGCCACCCGCCTGGCCATCGACGCCCCAGCGCAGCTGGTTTCCAACCGGTTTAAGGCGGGCTAATACTATCGTCAATACTCGGATGTTGGTGTAGACTGGCGCCCGGCCTCCGGTTTGGAGGTTTGTTACTTGGACGCAATTTTTCAGGAAGAGCCCTCAGCTCGGGAAGAACGATCAGCAGGAAGAGCCATGCAAGGTAGCGCCGCATTACAGCAAGCAGTAACTCCATACCGCCATCCGCAACGCCTCTGGTACGCAGTTAAAACCAAGCCTCGGCAAGAAGAGCTTGCCAAGAAAAATCTTCAAGATCAAAGCTTTGAAATCTATTTGCCATACATTACTTTAAGAAAAAGAAAGCAGGGCAAATGGCAGCAAGTGCGGGAAGTGTTGTTCCCTGGTTACCTCTTTATCCACGTCGACACGGCAGATCAATCTATTGCTCCCGTCCGCTCCACGCCGGGCGTCAGTGGCATGGTGCGTTTCGGTACTCAGCTGTTGCCGATCAATGACGATCTGATCGCGCATATTCAGCGCCAGGAAAGATTGCTCACCGACAGCGCCGACAGCGCAGTCTCCAGCTTTCAGCCCGGTGACAAGCTCACCATTCTCGACGGCCCCTTTGCCGGCCTCACTGCCGCCTTCAGCATGGCGAGATCCAGCGACCGGGTAATGGTGCTTATCAATATCCTCGGTGGCCAAAAAGCCGTCGCTGTACCTGTCAATAGCGTTGAAAAGGCGTGACAAAACGTGACAAAAGCGTGACCAAGCCCGGTCACGCCGCCGCCCTCAAGAAAACACCATTCTGTCATTGAATTGCCATATCGGTCGGCCTAGAATGCGACCGTTCAAGTGATGAACAAGCCGCCATGATACCTGCAACAGGGTAGGGCGGTAGCGTGTTTGACCACGAAGGATTGTGACCTTTCCATGCTGTAAACAGCCC
>JALNZZ010000011.1 GCA_023229065.1 Porticoccaceae bacterium | reverse complement strand
CCTTTTTTGTAGCCGTCCCGATACTCTTTACCAGCTCCGGCTTCCGATTGTAGGCCTCCATTTGCGCCCGCGTTTTGTGGCCGCTGAACAACTGCTTGTCGCCCTCGAAATCGCTGATACCTTTGGCCTTCAGGTCGTGGAATGTGAATGATTCGGCAATCAGCCCCTGGGCCAGCGCGCGCTTCAGGACGCGGGACCAGATCGAGTTGAACCCGTCCCGCGTGTACCGCTGCCCGTCGCGGTTGCGGATGATCCACATCGTACCCAGCCTGGCCGGCTGCGCCAGCGCCAGATCGATCGCCGCACGCAGCTCCACTGTCCAGCCCTTCACCTGGGCCTTCCCGGTCTTCCCCTGCTTGATGTACAGCCCATCATCGAGCAGGTGCTGGCGCTGACGGTCGAGCACGTCCTGCTGTCGGGCTGCGCATCGATAAGCGATCTCCATGGCCGCCCTCATCATGGGTGGTGCGATGCTCAGCACGGCCTGATATTCGGCGTCCGTAACATAGCGGTCGCGGGGCTTCTCGCGAAATGTCTTGACGCCGATGCATGGGTTCCGCTTTACCAGCCCTCGCTCGAAGCCCCAGCCCATGATTGTTGAGAGCAGAGACCGCTCCCGGTTCGCCCGCACGGTCGAAACGCGGCCGCGCAGGTCCATGTATCTCCGCACGTCCTCTGGCTGAACTGAGCCGGGCGATACCCGTCCGAAGGTCTGGCGTAGCAACTTGGCGCAGCGCTGATAGTCGGCGCGGGTGTTCGGCTTCAGCCTTGAGAAATCGGCCGAAGCGAAGTACATGTCGGCCAGCTTGTCGAAGTCAAAGCGGGTGCGGGTCGCGGATAGCGCTTTCTCATACGCCACCCACACCGCCGCTTTGCTGGCATCCAGGGCGCACAGCCGGATTGTGCCGCCCCCCTTGGGCTTCCATTCATATGCCGAGCGACCCCGATAGACACGGGGTGGCATCCACATGTCGTCAACGTTGCGCTGCCGCGGCGGCATATTCCAGGACCTCGAATCTGGGGGAGTCATTGCTGGTTTCCGACTCTACAGCACGCCGCACAGCCGACCAAATCACCACCGGGCGCCCGCGGATATCGACAAAATAGGGGATCCGGTTTGCCCTCAGCACCTCCATCTGCTTGCCTTTGTGGCTGCTGCCTGTAAGCGCTGCCAGCTCCTCGCCGGTCAGTATTTCGCTCATTTCACCACCCCCCATCCTCCGACACGTGCTTTCGTTCGTCGGTGAGCAGCGGCGGCGTGGGCGCCATGGGATGCCGCGGGTGCGCTATTGTCTCCCCGGCCTCGACTGTTCTTCTCCGTGATTATTGTTGCATCCGTGGCCAGTGCTGCTGACCCGGACATGGCCATCAACTCCTCATTGTCATTGATTGGTCGGGATGTGCTCTGCTGGTGCTGTTCATAGCCGCGCCATTCTGCCAATCGGTGGCGTCGGCAGTGGTAGCCAGCCCCTGATCATTCGCTCGGACGCACTGACCCAGCACGGGTCGCCTCTGCCTTGGTAGACACTCCACTGCATTTCGGCAACCGTCCAGGTCTGCATCGAATCGTTCCAGACCGCGAGGGCTGCCCAAGGCCAGCCGACATCGACCAGGATGGGGCCGGAGTGCGGGGCGGTTTCGGGTGGGTTCCAGATAACATCACTCACCACCCACCCCGCTTCCGAACGCATTTGCCATGTAGTAGGAGTTGCTCGCGCACGCTTGAATGACTTCCGCGCTGTCGTTGTAATGACCTGGCTGAACTGTGTCTTTCGCAAGCACCATGCACTCCCGGAAGATGCTGAGGCGCAGCTCGCCGTAGGCGCGGTCGTATTCTGGGTCGCAGCCGGCCAGGGCGGTCACGGAAATCGCCAATAAGATCGCCTTTTTCACTTGGACTGCACCCGCATCTCGCTCGTATTGATTCTCATGCTTTCTGCTCCAGATATTGATCCCATGCTTTTTGCACGCGGTTGAACATGGTGGGGTCGCCGCCGCGGTCGGGGTGGTGACTGGATCGCTCGTAGCGGTAGGCGCGCACGATCACTTCATAGTCATCATCGGGATCTACATCGAGGACGTGGTACCAGGGCGCTTCGCCAGCGACAGGCGGCGGCAGGGCGGTGAATCCCGTAAACGCCCGGTCGAGGATCGCCGCACCGCCGTGGCGCTCAATGGCGCGCATGGCATCGAGGGTGGCCGCGATGGCCGCGAGGTTGTCGGCCACGCGGTCGTAACGATCGATGGCCATGCAGCGGGTCTCACCTCCGCGGGTGCGCCAGTAGACGGCGGCGCCGGGGTCCGACGGTTCGCGCTGGCCGCTCCTGGGCAGCCCGTCGAGGCGCAGCTGCAGGTTCGTGCTGATCACCAGGTCATCATCGGCGATGCCCATGCGATCGAGCTCACCGCGCACCCGGCCGGTGGCCTCGGCGATTGTCAGCGGACGGCCGTAATCCCAGCCGCCACTGGCGCGGGCGCGACGGGCTCTTCCGAACCGTGCCCGCGTGCGCTGGTGCTCCGACGTGCGCTTCCAGCCGGCGGGCCATTCGAGGGGGAAGGCGGGGATGGTCATCGTTGTGGCTCCGCGCGGCGTGCGTTTTCACTGGTGAGAGGGCGCCACTCGAAATCGCCATCGACTATGGCGGCCTCGTTGTCCTTACAAGAGCAATCAACGCCCGCGTATTGATCAGCGACGGGCCGCCAGAAGCTGCGGATCAGTGGGCCGTGGTTGTCCTCCAGCGCCTCGGGAACGCCGAACTGATCGAGCACCCAATGTGCTTCTTCGAGCGAGCAGCGCGCCGGCCCCAGTGGCGTGCTCTTGCTGACGCTGAGGTGGTATTGGGGGATGGGATCTCCAGCAGCGGCCAGCAGGCCATCGGCCACTTCAACGGCGCTGATCACATAGAGCTGGCGCCCCGCGAAGTGCCAGGCTTCGGTGTCGAACTCGGTAGGCAGTACGACCCGGCGCCTGACCCAGCCGATGCCGGCTGGGCGCTTCGGGCGAATAATGGAGTGGCCTGTCATGCTGCGGCCCTCAGTGCGTCAGCCCATGGGTTGTTGGCTCGCGCGATTGCAGCCATCGGCGGCGGGCTGACGCTGTTGCCGACCATGAACACCTGTTCGGATTTCGTGAAACGGCGGCCGTTGTGGCCGTGCTCGATGATGTAGCCATCGGGGAAGCCCTGGGCGCGGTACAGCTCACGGGGGGTGAGCATCCGCAGCCCGATGTCGACGATCACATAGGGCGCGCCGGCAATCGTCACGGTGACCAGGGCCATGCGATCCTTCGTGGTGATCGTGTCGAGCGGGTCGCGCAGCTCCAGCGGTTGTCCGTTCCCATAGTAATTGACCAGAAATGCCGCCACGCGCAGCGCGCCGGCTTCGTGCTCGGGCGACAGCGTGTATTCAACGACGCCGTGGTGCTCGCCGCCGGCGCTGATGGTGTGCAATGGCTCCAGCGGGTCCCGGGCATCGCAGTTACCCCGCAGGTGGGCAAGGTGGGCCGTCACCAGCTGCTGCTGGCTGCCGGTGTTGGTGACGGTGGTCAGCGGCTCGCGAAGGTCTTTCGCATGGGTGGTGTTGTAGCCACCGTTCATTTGGGCGAGAAAGGCGGTGGCCATGGCATGAGTGCCACCGCCCGCCAGAATGGTACCGAGGGGCGCAGCGGGGTCGTGTTCGCCGCTTCCCCGCCGCTTCGTGACGCCAGCACCTTCACCATGGGCCACGCGGACCAGCGCCGGAGAAACGACGGCATGGCTTCCGCCGCGGGGCCACGCGGTCACCGTGCTGAGGGGCTGGTGGGCGGACTGCATACCATCCCGCGACCAGTTGGCGATCGGCACGATGAACGGCTCGGCGGCGTCGAGCACGTAGCGCTGCATGCCCCGAGCGATGCGACGCATGGTGGCCTCGGCCAGCGGTCGCGTTCGCTCGAAAATGCTGGGGCAGGGGATGCTCCAGTCGATGCACTCCGCCGCAGAGCGCCACGGCTGCAGGCCGCTCTTCTTCTCGGGTTTCTTTGCGTGGGTCGGCTCCGGCCAGATGATCGGCTCGCCATCCCTGCGAGCGACCATGAAGAGGCGTTGGCGGGTGGTCGGGGCGCCGTAGTCTGCGGCGCAGAGGGTCTGCCACTCCACTTGATAACCCATGCTGCTCAGCAAGGCGACGAACCGCCGCCACGTCTGGCCGGCCCGGCGCTTGTCGGGCACCAGGTACTGCTCCTGCACCGGCACCCGCTCGCCCGGCCCCGCAATAGTGCGATCCAGCTTCATCACGCGGCCGGTGGCCGGGCAGCGTTTCGCCACCAGCGGCCCCCAGTTCAGGATCTGCTTCACGTTTTCCAGCGATATCACGCGCGGCCGCACGATACCTGCCCACTTCAGCACGACCCATGACAGGTTGCGGATCTCGCGCTTGCGCGGTTGGCCGCCGGCCGCCTGACTGTGGTGGGTGCAGTCGGGTGATGCGTGGAACCAGCCCACCGGCCGCCCGCCAGTTTCGTCGAGGGGGTGGCCATCGAAAACGTCGGTGACCAGATGGCGCGCATGGGGATGGTTGGCTTCGTGCATCGAGAGCGCCGCCGGATTGTGGTTCTTGGCAACCGCCACGGGCCGGCGCAGGCCCATCTCCAGCCCCGTTGATGCTCCACCACCGCCAGCGAAGTAGTCGACGATGATCTCGTCGGTGAAATTCAGGGCGAACTGGGTGCGGAACTGGTAGGCGCCAGCAGCAGATGCCTCAGCCATTGGCCACCTCCAGCGCATCGAACAGGCCAGGCATCGACATCTCCCGAGCGGCCGCTGCGCAGTAGGCGGCGCCGTCGAGGAAATAGGTGGGGGAAAGCTCGCAGCCGCGGCCGTAGCGTTTCAGGCGGATGGCGCAGTAGGGCACGGTCATCAGGCCACCGAACGGGTCGTAGACCGTCTCGCCTTCCATGGTGTACTGCTCAATGCAGCGATCGACGATGTCGAACTGCAGCGGGCAGAGATGCATCTCGCGCCCCTTTGCTGCCTGGTTCGCATTGAGCGTGCGCATGCGGGTGATGTTGGTCCACACGTCCGGGTGCCAGGACTGTGGCTGCAGCAGCATGAAGGTGCTGGGCAGCCAGCCCGCCTGATCGACGTGTTCGGCGATCCGCACGTCATGCCGAAAGTCGTAGACGTTCTGCAGGCTGTGGCGGCGGAACAATTGGAAGATGGCAGCCTGATCGAGACCCTCCAGTTCCTCTGGGCAGAGCGGCCGGTCGCCGCTGCTGCGGGCGAAGCCGTGCGCATCGAACTGCCAGCGAGGGCGGGTGTAGGTGGCCTTGTCCTTCACCACCGGCACGTCGGCGTAGCCATTGCTGCGGTCGGTCGGCGCCTTGCGGAAAACCAGCAGGTATTCAGGCATGCCGGCGCCCATGCGCGAACCATCCTTGCACTGCTCCGACCAGCCGAGCCGGTAGGTCTGGTTGTTCTCCCGCACCACGTCGGTGACGATGGTCTTGCGAGCGATGAAGGCGAATCCGTGCTTCTGGAAAGCGGCCACGCATTCATCACTGAAAGGCTGCACGGTCTGAAAACCGTAGCCGTTGATGCCACCAGGGGTGATCCGGTCCTTCACATGGATGGCGGCGATGCGCCCGGGTTGCAGCACGCGGTGCAGCTCCGGGATGAGGAAATCCATCTGCTGCCAGAAGTGCGCGTTGTCGTCGGTGTGGCCGAAGTCGTTGTAGCTGGGGCTGTACTCATACTGCGTGCTGAAGGGGATGCTGGTGACGATCAGGTGCACGCTGTCGCTGGGCATCTGCCGGGTTTCGATCACGCAGTCGTTGTTGACGACGGTGTAGCCATCCCCAGAGGCCTCGACCCGCTCCACGCCCAGGGAGCGCGCCAGCTGGCTGGCCATGGCTGCATGCGACAGCCCGAAATCGCGAATGATCTTGCTCATTTTCTCCGCCATGTCGTTGTGCTGCGCCCACTTCCGTTCCAGCTGGCGCCGCACCTCGCGCTCGGCCTCGGTGTAGATCAGGTCGATGCGGACGGGCTGGTGCTGGCCGAAGCGCTGGATGCGGTGGACCGCCTGGATGAAGTCACGGAACTTGAAGCCGATGCCCAGGAACACGGCCTGGGCGCAGTGGCGCTGGAAGTTGCAGCCGGCGCCCGCTATGACGGGCTTGGCTGCGAGCTCGGGGAACCGGCCATCGCTGAAATCGATGATGGCCTGCTCCCGCTCGTCGAGATCCTGCGTGCCGTAGACGCTGACGACGCCGGGAACCGCTTTCTCGATCGCGGCCCGCTCCGCCTCGAGGTCGTGCCAGATCAGCCGGTGCGCGTCCGGCGCTTCGGCGCGAATCTGCATCAGCTTCTCGATGCGGGCCGGCAGGCTCTCGCGCTTCTCTCGGGCCGCGTCTTGCACGCCAATGGCAGTGGAGCGGAACAGGCGGGCCTGGCCATCCTTCTCGTGCCCCGCCTCGGCATGGTTAGTGGGCAGCTCGTGCCAGCGCACATCCAGTGGTGGCAGCTGGTAGCCCTCGTCGCTGAACCCCAGGTCTGATGGCCGCTGCACGAACAGGGCCCAGCTCGCCACCCACAGCCAGAACTCCTCCTCCTTGTGGGCGTGCAGGGTGAGCTGGTCTGCCTTCTCGCTGTTGCGCTTGAAAAAGCGGGTCTTGGCCGCGGCCACATCCATGATCCCGAGGTAGGCGGCGTACGCCAGCAGCTCGATGTAGTCATTCGGGCTGGGGGTGGCTGTGGCCACGAGCCGGTACCGGATCCCCTCGGTGCGGATGCCGGCCTCGCGGTCGTCGCCGGCGAACAGCTTCATGAACTCCCGGAAGGTTTTCGATCCGCCGAAGCCGCGCAGCACATCAGCTTCGTCCAGGCTGGCAGCATCGAACAGGCGAGGGTCGAGCTTGCCGTCACGCACGGTCTCGTAATTGGTGAGGTAGACACCGGTAGCGTCCGCCTCCTCAATTCGGCGGATGAACCGCGGCGGCGCCGCCCAGCCGAGCCGTTCGACGGCGTCACGCCGGAACTCCTGCCGGACCCCCAGCGGCAGCACGATCAGGCCCCGTCCGCCCACGTGCTCGCTTGCCAGTCGCACGAACTCCAGCTGGATGACGGTTTTGTGGAGGCCGAACGAAGCAAACAGGGCGCGCCGCCCGCCGTGCAGGAGCCAGGGCACAATGACGCGGCAGTGGGGCTTCATGGCCGGATTCATGGCCGAGGCCTCGACCTCGAAACCGTGCGACTCTGCCGTGGGCACCTTGGCCCGCAGGAACCGATCGTAGGAGTCCGCCACGGTCATGCTGCCTCCCCGCCGAACTCCGCCAGCAGGTCCGCCAGCAGCTGCCCCAGCGTGTTGCCCAGCAGCACCAGGTCGGCTGCGGCCTGGGCCGCGGCATCCTCTTCTTCACCGTGGGCCCCGGACACCAGCTCATCGTCGAAGGCGAGCCGACGCAGGGCGAGGGTATCGTCGAGTAGGCACGAGGCCTTGCCGTCCCAATGGATCTCCGCCTTCATCACCCGCTTGCCGGCTTCGATGTGCTGCAGCACCTCATCGCTGCGCAGATCCTGCCCGCGCACCCGCACCACATTGCTGCTCTCCTGAATGTCCCGCAGCTCGCACTGCTGGCCCAGGGTGATCACCTCGGGCGCCGCGCCGTGCTGCAGCCAGCCCGTCATCGCGATCGCGGGCCAGGCGCTGGGACGCACCGGCACCACCGGCAGTGCCCCCAGGTCACTGCGCAACTGGCTCAGCAGCTCCTCGGCGCGGTCTCGGCTGGCGGTGTCCACTACCAGCAGCCCAGCGGTGGGATCGATATAGGCGTGGGTGTGGGTCGAGCGGGTGAGTGCGCGGGGGAGCAGGTCAACCATCACCTCCTCCTTCAGCTCCTTGCGCTCCTTGCGGTACACCGTGCGCTGCTGCTGGTGCTCGATCTCCGCCACCTTGGCCGCCGTCGCCTCCGCCACCGCCGCGGCGGGCAGGATCTTCTGCTGACGTCGCAGACTGACCAGAGTGAAGCCACCGGCGGTGAGGGCCAGGGCATTGCTGTCTGGCAGCACTGGCGCCCAACCAACGCGGGCCGTGTCCTGGCTGCCACAGGGCTGGAACGGGCTGCTGGCGAGGTGATTGCCGATCTCGCCGATCGGCACCGCCAGCGGAGACATCAGGCGGTAGAAAAGGGCGTTCGTGAAAAGCATCAGTGACTCCTCATCAGCAGTCGTAAAGGTCGTGGTCGAGGCAGATCGCATGGATTGCGGGGATGGCCCGGAACACGCACAACCTCCCCTCGAATCGCTGCACCTGTTTCAGGTAGCGCTGGCCCGGCTCTATGCGCCAGCGGCTGCGGCGGGCGTGGGCAATTGCGCGAAGCTCCCGGAACGAGAAGTGGCCAGTGTGGGGACCACCGTTGATAAGCCATTCAGCGGCCTGGCAGGGGTAGCCCCGGCGCGCCACGGGCTGGCTCTCCCGGAGTAATACGACCTCACACATGGGCTGCCCCTTGGCCAGCGGCTGGTGCTGCCGGCTCATCGCCCCGGAGGGGGTAGGCCTCCATCCCCATGATCTCGGCCACCGTGATATCCATCGGGCGCACGCCGGTCTGGCGGAACACCGTCAGCTCATCAGCGCCTGCCGTGCGCATCTCCATGGCGAGCGCTATGTCCTCGGCGAATACAGCGGGCATGGCATGGCCTCCTGATTGCTGGTGCCGGGTTACCGGGCGTTGGGGCGACGGCGCTCGCCGGCGGCGAGGCGTTGGTAGACTTCCTCGCGGTGCACGCTGACGGACTTGGGCGCCTCGATGCCGAGGCGCACCTGGCCACCGCTGATGCCGGTGACGGTGATGCGGATGTCGTCACCGATGCGGATGGTTTCCTGTATCTGGCGGGTTAGAACGAGCATGGGGTGCCCTCCTGGGCTCAGGTGTTTCGGATGGGGGTGGTGGTGAGGCGGTCGACCAGGGCGGCGGTGAGGCGGCCCTCGATGTCGAGGCGGGTGGTCGCGATCACGAACTGCTCCACCAGCCGGCCGGCGTCGTCGCGGACGGTGGCCCACTCGTCGCCGACCTCGACGCGCAGGTCGTAGCCGCCCAGCTCGACGGCCTTGGCGGCCCAGAATGCGTGCCAGGCGCGGGCATGCTCCTGCGGTAGCGTGGCGCGGGCGACATCGACGGCGAAGGTGGTGCGCTCCACCGGCACGAGGGCGAGCCTGGCGCTCATGGCCGCGCCTCCGCGGTGAGCAACCACGGGTCACCGATGGCTGGTGCCTCAGGCGCTGGCGCCGCCCACCCGCTGATGTAGCGGGCCGGCAGCGGGTCGCTGCAGGTGAGGTCGAGCCACTCGGACTCGATCGCCACGCACTGCCCGGTGGCCGCATCGAACAGCACCACCGGCAGCGAGAGGTGGCGGTCAGCTGCCGCGAGCAGCCCAGCGAAGGCCCCGGCGCACAGCGCCGCCAACAGCAGCGTCTTCATGCCAGCACCTCGCTGGTCAGGTTGGCGGTGGTGACGGGTACGCCAGCTGTCAGTACGCGGGACAGGAGACCGAGCACTTCGCGCAGGCGCCCCCGGTCAGCCTCGTGGCTGAGCCGCAGGGAGGCCTCAAAGAACCAGCGGTAGCTGCTGATATCGCCGGTGGTGCATTCGGAGGTGTAGGCCGACACCGACACGGTGTGGCAGGGCGGGTGGTAGCCAGACCCCCAGCCCACCTCGACATCCACCACGGCCAGATGATGCTGGTTCACCTGCATGGCAGTGCGGATCAGCGACTGCAGGATCGGGTCGAGCCCGGCCGCGTGGCCGCTGTCGGCTTGCGGGACGCCATCCGCCCGGGCGAGGAGAGCGAGGGCATCCTGGTACTCCGGTCGGCCCAGGGTCTCGGCTGGCGCCTGCGCAACGAGAAGCCGCAGGGCGGCGATCGCAGCCAGATTCGGAATCGTGCTCATGATCAGCTCCACAGCATGTCGAGTTGGTCGAGGTCGACATCGCGCCGGCCACGCTGCTGCGCCACCTGGCGGCTGGTGCGGGGGCGCAGGCGGGCCTGATCGACCGGGTGGGAGAGGGTGTGCAGCACCAGCACCGCGAGCAGGGCCGCTGCGGCGTTGCGGGCAGCGCGGCTGATGACGCCGGTGGCGAAACAGTGGGCGATGAAGCTGGCCAGATTGCCGGCGCCGAGCTTGGCCATGCCGTGCTCGATATGGGCCCGGACCGTGCGAGGGCTGATGCCGCAGATCAGGGCGGCCTCTTCCTTCGTCTTGCCCTCGGCAGTCCAGAGGGCGATTTCCGTTTCACGGGGAGTGAGCAGGCCAGGGTGGGCCTCGAATTGATGTCCGTGGATCGTTTCCATGTCCGCACCGTGTTCAGTGATTCTGTACGCAGGTTAGCGGCACTTGCTGTTTGTGTAAAGTAATTCTGAACAATTGCGGAAAGAATGACTGCCGGAAGGGGATGCTGTTCTACGCAAACCGTGGGGGTAGTTTGGTGGTTTGGTGGTTTGGTGGATTGCTGATGCTGGGGCTGTGGTAGGGGTGAGGGCAGGAAGGCGCGGGGCATCTGCTAAAATGAATCACTTCCGTGGAGCTGGCAGAGGCGGCAGCGCCTGCTGTGAGACCGCCGGGCTCTATATCACCGCCTTTCGTCCTACTGGATGCCTATCCATCTGGACAGGGTTAACCCATAGGTTAATAATTTGGAACTGCTGGAGCTTGCAGGGGGTCCATACAGGGTAGTTACCCCCTGGGACGGTGAGAGGTGCTCTGTGCTTGATGATCTCGCCAACGTTCCCACCAACATGGCAGCGCATGCCAGAGGCTTCGCTGCGCTGTTCCAGCGCTATGCAGCGTTCGGCAAGAACGGTCTCACATCGGAGCAGTTCCATGAGGCTGGCGGTGACGATATTTACCGTTTCAGGAAGGGGAGGCTGCGTGTCTATTGCTTCCTGGATGAAACCAATCTGGTGATCTTGTCGCACGCTGCGGTCAAGAAAAAACAGAAGACGCCACCGAGTGATCTGACAAAGGCTGAGGCTGTAAAAAAAGAGTATATGGCCGCAAAAATTGCGGGTGCTCTTTCGATTACTGAGGCGAAAAAATCATGAACGCGAAGAACGGACTTAAGTGGTTCAGTGACGTTGAAAATCACGATGACTTCTGGATTGAAAAAGCCAAGATTGGATTCGCCGTGTCTGTCGATCGGCAGCTGGCATCGCAAAAGGTCAATCGCGCCGGGCTGGCCGAGCGGCTCAAAAAGAGTGCGGCTTACATAACCAAGCTGCTGCGCGGAGACGAGAACCTGACCATCGCCTCCATGGTGCGGATCGCCAGGGCGCTGAATTGCGAGCTGCATATTCATATGGCCCCGAAGGCGCATCAGGTGCATTGGGTGGAGAAAATCAACGGAACCAGGTCGGCCAGCGGCAGCGTTATCAAAAAACCTGTTGCCCGCAACCTGTCAAAAACACCTGTTTGGGCTCAGCAACATGCAGCTTAAGCGCCTTTTTTATCCTCACCAGGAAGTGGTGGCCAACCCCGATTTCAAGCAGGACGGAAAGCTCGATGGGACACACGTATCAGTAACATTTCAGGTGACCGAGCTGAATGCTGAGAACTGCGTGCACGCCGAACTTGGGTTGGCAACGGCTGACCAGAGTGAGAATGCCCCATACATGTTCAACATGCAGGCGTTCGCAACCTTCTGCCTTGAGCCAGGAGTGCAAATGACTCAAGAAGTACGCAGCATGGCCTTCCAAATTATGGTTGGAGTTATCCGCGAGAGATTGGCTGAGCTGACCAGCCGGGGGCCATGGAATATCTTCCTACTATCTCCTCTCCCGATGAGCTATGCCAATCCGGAGAGTGCGCCTGAGTAATGCAGCGCGTGTAAGCGGCCGTCTATCAGCGCCTCCATGCGCTGGTTCAGGCTGTTTGATTAATCAGCCATGATCTCCTGGTAGCGACGCTGGTATTCCTCATAGCTGACGCCGGACTGTTGCAAGATATGCAACTGCTCCTGCCGCCATTGTGTTTTCGATATTGCTCCGCTGCTTGGGTGTGCTGGTGCCTCCTGATGTCCACGCAGAGGGGTATAACTGTTTGACGGCGTCCCTAGGTCGCCCAAGCACTGAAATTGGATGACCATCTGGCCGGAAATACATTTCCCGAAACCGTTACGCTGATTGCACCGTTCGGATTGTCCGCCGAAGGGCTCCGCGCTGCGATATCCCCATACGGCGCATTTTTGTGCGGCGATTGATGCAGCCTGATTCATGTTCACAACAGGCTGATCGAATGGGCCGCTGATGTCATAGGCCATATCGACCGTTCCGTCGGCGCGACTTCCGCTCATGGCGTAGAAGTCGCGCTTAGTCGCACAGCCAGCCAGCAAAACCATGGCGCTCATAAGAAGTGTCAGCGTGATCTTCATCGCGTACTCGTTAAAACTGTAAACGTAGATATATAGCCCACCTCGCCATATTTTTCATGCCGCGGGCTCAGATTTCTGCGCGAATGATCCGATCGGCCGCTGCGCTCGCATCTGCGAGATTGACGACCCGGATGCTGTGCTTGTCGCCGAATGCCTCGAGGGCGCCCAGAGCGTCTGCAATGGCTGCCTGTTGGCCCGCGGTCCACTCCGCCATCACCTGGTTGCTCGACACCTGCACCAGCATCTCGTAGCGCTGGATGGGCACCATGTCGGAGGACTCCTGCAGGGATCGTAGGTTCTCCAGGTTCAGCAGATCCGATTTCGCGATGCGGGTGTGGTAATCGATACTGCGTGGCGTCGAGAGAGAAGCGAAGTTGGCGGCAATGCGCCCGCCTACAAAGCCGAAGCGCTCCTTGAAACGGGCATTCCCGTGGTGCAGCTCCATGGTGCGCCCGAAACCCGGGGCCAGCACATCGCGCCGCTCCTTGACGATCGAGCGGATGCTCCGCTCCCACGCTGAGGCACCGGTCCGCTCCTTGGCTGGCGCGGGAGCATCGCCGTTCAGCTGCAGGGCGGCCAGCATGGAGGAGGCGGCCAGGGCGATCTGCCGGGCTTGCTCCATGGAGCCAGCAATGCCAGAGCGTGGCGGCCCCAGCGTCACCGCCCCCAGGTGGGGCTCCCACTCGGTTGGCGCCGCACCGCCCCGTACCCAGCCATGCAGGTCGGCCAGCGCTGTTTCCGCCAGCCGGGCCAGATCCTTGCCGGCCCGCCCGAACAGGGTGGCCAGCGTGTCCGCCGGAACAGCGCTCAGGACGCGCACGACCTGCCCGGCCTCCTGCAAGGCGATCCCCACCGCGTAGCGCTCGCCGCTGCCCAGCAAGGGCTCCAGATAAATGGTCCACCAGGTGAACTCCCGGCCTTCATCGAGCTGGCGGAGCAGTCCCGCGGTCAGTGGGTTATCTGCTGAATTTCCGAGATTCCGATCCGGTGACATAGGAGTGAAACTGTGAGGTGGATACGCTGGCGAAGGAAGCATGTTACATCCTCCGGCGCCAGCGCCGGGCGGACCAAGCTCTCAATCTGTTGCCATGGCAGAGCTGAAAAATCGACCAGCTGGCAGTGCTCCATCAGCTCCTGCGCAGCCTTCCGCAACGCCATACGCTGGCTCAGGTTCAGCTGGACCTCATCAATCAGCCGGTTGGCGACCTGGACCGCCGGGTTCTTGAGCCCAAACAGGCGCGATTCCGTCATGGCCAGGGCCCGCCCATGGTCAATCAGGGCTATATCGTCATGCCGGGGCGAGTAGACCAGATTGCCAAGGTTGCGATCTTCGTTGGCGACCCATTCATCGAAGGCCACCGCCGCATTGAACCGGGTCCATCGTTGCAGGATGCGGGCGGCGCGCCCGGTGCGGATGCTGGATTCCACGGTAATGGCATCGTCCGCCACCTGACGGGAGGCGAAGGCCCAGAACCGGTGATCGCCACGGAACCGGGAGCCCTCGGGTACACGCCGGCCATCGACCAGGATCAGCATGGGCTCCGGGATGAACAGGCCGATGGCCCGTCCGAGCTGGGCGCACACCAGCTCCGCCAGCACCTGGTGGCTGTTGTCGACGAGCTTCACGTAGGCCTTGGTGGGGCGCTCAGTGAGGAGGGCGACAAGATAGGTTTCGGCATCATGCCCCTCACTGATAGGGGCGAGGTAGCTGCTGACGGCGGCGGTGGCCACCGGTTGGATCGCCCGCTCACTGCTCTGTGGCGGCATGTCGCTCGATCCGTGAGGCTATCGCGTCCAGAAGCTGCAGATCCTGTTCAGTCAGTCGTCCCTCCTCTGCGGCTTGGCCCAAGCGCTCCAGGATGGCTCGGCTCGTAGGGGTGGCCCGGCCCGCGAGATTCTGGATCACCTGCTGAGGGATGGGGACCTCTTGTTCTGGAGGGACTGCCTGCCGGCGTCCGGTAACCAAGTAGTCGACGGACTTGTTGAATTTCCGGGCCAAGGTCTGAAGCTTTGACTGATCTGGCCGCGCACGGCCTGATTCCCACTCCCTGACGGCGGATCTCGAAATGCCAAACCAGTCCGCCACCTGCTGTTGTGTCAGCCTGGCTTCTTGTCGGCACTCTTTGAGGCGATCACCTATATCCATAGTGCAGTGAAACTTAACAGTTGCCTGATCAGGGTTGCTGCCGTATCGTGTACAGCAATTCTGAACATGAGGGCCGGGCCAGAAGTGGTCAGTCGAGCGAAGGAGTTAAGGGCTGCAATCAAACGGGCGGGTGGTGTGACACGCGTGTCCCGCGAGCTTGGTCTGACGCGAGGGGCTATCTACGAGGCCATAGCAGCCGGCCGCCTGCGGGCTGAGCATTGCCCGACAGTGGAGCGACTTTCCGGCGGAGCCGTCCGCTGTGAGGAGCTGAATCCAGAGGTCGATTGGGCATATCTGAGGTCCAGTGAGGCAGCGGATGACAGCGCCATTTCACCCCAGGTCGCCAGCTGCGCCAATTGAGCGAAACGGCAATGCACAACCGCCCAACATCGTCGGGAGATCACGCAACAGGCTCACGCGAGGGTGAAAGCGCTCTGCTGTCCACAGCGGCGGCACCTGAACAGCGCCTGCTTGACACCGAGGTCGCCGAAGGTGGGGTCCGGCCGGTTGCCGGTGCGGTCGAGGTCGACGCTGCCGCAATGGTCGCAGGTGTAGGGCGAGGGCTTTCCCGCCTGAAGCTGCTCGAGCTGCGCCTTAAGCGCGGCATTCTCGGCCTGAAGATCTGCGCACTGGCGTTCCAGTGCTTCGTGTTGGGCTCGGACAAAGGCAAGGTGCTGGCTGAGGATTGCCGCCGAGCCACGCTCGTTGATCAGCTTCTCGAAAAGGTCAAAAAGGCTCATAGGGCATCCATGATGAATCCACCTGATGGTTGATTGTTGGCGCATTCAGACTATCAGGGATCGCGTCACCTGCGCAGTGGTGAGCAGCCGGGGCTGACCGGCACGTATTCGCATGCTCCCCAGGCCGACTGCCATCGGCCGCCTGGCAGGGCCGGCATATGCACCATGCCAGCAATGGGTAGGTGTCGTGTCGCAGGGAGCAGCCGAATGCGGTGCGGCGTGGAAAGGGTTGGGGGTTCTCGGCCGCGCAGACACGCTGAATGCCCTCAAGGGTGCAGTCAAACGCCGAGAAGCCGGATGCAGACAGTCCGGTGAGGAAGGTTGTCTGGGCAAGCACCTGGAGCCGGGTTAGCGTCCGGCCACCGCAGACCCATCCCCCGCTGCGGCGGGTATCCCGACAGGGGAACGCGCCCACGGGTTACGGATAGCGCAATGCGCGCGTCAGCGTGACAGCTCGGAGAGACGGGCACGTATTCGCATGGTGACTGCCCGGCCGTATCCCAGGCTGCGCTGAGTTGGGGTGAGAAGGACGCCAGCGCCAGTCACCATCCGAATGCGGATCAACAGGTAGCACAACAACCCCTCCACGGAAGGCACGGGGGAGACAAGGGGATTCCTCATGGGGTTCATTGCCCGCGCCCTCGCGCGCATCTCACAGAACCGACCTGCCCGGGTCATCGAATCGGGTGGGGCGCCATACCTCTATCGCATCTTCCTTTTTCGCTGGCGTGGCTGGAGCTGCTACCTGCACCACTTCGTATCGCCTGACGCCGAGCGCTGGCTCCATGACCATCCGTTCGATGGCCTCTCGCTGGTGCTGACCGGCGGTTACCTCGAGGAACGGCTGGCTGGGCTGGACTGGCCAGCGCTGTCCACCACCACCCGCCGGGTGCGCTGGTGCAACTGGATATCCGCCCGCAGCTTCCACCGCATCGCGGCACCCCGCCCGAACACCTGGACGCTGTTTCTGCATGGCCCCAAGCGCAAGGGGTGGGGGTTTCTGGAGTGCATGGACGATGCCGTGGTGTACCTGAATCCCTACGGCAACGTGGGCGACGAGCCGTGGTGGGAGAGCGCGCCGACCTACGGCGAGTTGCTGGCACGGGCCGAACAGGCCTCGCTGCAGGTGAGCGAGGTGATCCGCAACACGATGAACGACTACCGCTGGAGCAGTGAATGAATGGAGGGGAAATGCTGAGGAGCGATGTGCGAGTGGAGTACGGCCACGGGCTGGTCGTCGGCTACCGGGGCGAGGAGGGCGGTTATGTCCTGCCAGGTGGTGTGGTGGTGCAGAGCCGGGCCGTGGCGCAGCGCGTGGCGGTTGCGATTCACGAGGCGTTCCTGCGCCGCGGCTCGCGGCCGGTGCTGTGGAAATCCGATGCCCGCCGCCGCGGGGTGGTGATCAACACCTTCCCGGATCCAGGCCAATAAAAAAGCCCGCTGGGGAGGCGGGCTCAATCACAGAAAAGCAACGGTAGAGAGGTGATGGTAATGCTGGAGACAACTGTACGCAATGCCAGTGGTGGATTTATCCACAGGGGGTGTCTATGAGCGCCGGTTATTTCTCGGTGTTGTGGCTGCCGACCCTGGGGGACACGGTAATCATCCGGCGGACGGAGCGGAGCTGGCAGGGGGAGGCGCTGCAGTTCGAACTGTTCGCGGCCCAGTTCGCCGATGAGATCGAGCTCGGCATCCATGCGGCGCTGGGGCGGCCCGTCACCACGGCTGGCCAGTTCCAGGTGAGCGTCATGGAGGCTATCCGGGTGTGCCTGTCGGTCTACGGTGAGCAGGTCGCCCTGGGCCGCCTGGTGGATATCGACGCGGCGGATGTGCTGGATAGCGTGGCGGTGGCGGCGAAGCGCATCGGTGCGCACCCCGTCGCCCTCGGCAATGCCCTGGCCCATCTGTCCGAATTCTCCGCCCGGCACGCGCTCACCGCAGCGCGGGAGGCGGAGCTGGGGCGTCGGTCTGCCGATATTTCGGCGGAGCTGGTGCAACGCTGGAGCCCGCTGTGGTGGGGAAGCGAGGGTAACGTCAATGGCTGATAACCCGATCTGGATGCCCCTCTACATCAAGGATTACCTCAGCGACACCATGCACCTCACCACGGAGCAGCACGGCGCCTACATGCTGCTGCTGATGGCGGCGTGGCGTGGTGGCGGCGTGCTGCCGGCCGATGACGCGCAGCTGGCGGCGATCGCGCGGCTGGCGCCGGCGAGCTGGGCTCGGCACCGGGCGGTGCTGCGGGCGTTCTTTACCGAAACCGAGCGTGGACTGGAACAGAAGCGGCTGGTGGCTGAATTCGAGCACTCGACGCACATCATCGAGACGAAACGCACCAATGGGCGGAAGGGCGGCAGACCGCGAAAGGAACCTCCCAAGGAAAAGCTAAACGAAACCGAAAGAAAACCTACCGGTTTTGATTCGGTTCCTGAAAACGGGGATTTTGCGAAAGCTAAATCGAAGCTACGCGAAACACAACCACAACCACAAACACAACTACACGCTCTGAACACCGTCAGTGGGCTGGCTGGTGGTGTACCTCCGAACAGCGTGCGCGCGCGATCGCCAGCCAGCCCGCCGGGCTGTTTCGAGCTGCAGCTGGACTGGAAACCGGGACCGGATTTTCCGGAGCTGCTGCGCTTCGCCGGCATACCGCCGGACTACCCGTGGGAGGACGATCTCGGCGAGTTCGTGCTGTACCGCCGGGCGACGGGGGAGACATTCAACCAGGGCATCTGGGAGAAAAAACTCATTGCAACGCTGAAACACAACCAGGCCAAGCGCCTGCAGGCCGGTCGGGAGCCGACCCGCATCGATCGCGACTGGTCGCCCTCGGCGGAGTGTGTGACCGGGCTGGCGTCGCTGGGCATCCCGCGGTCGTTCGTCGCCGACAGCGTGCTGGGGTTCGTCACGTTCTGGCGTGAGGCGGGGCAGGCCAAGCACTCGTGGAACGCCGCGTTCATCGACCACGTGCGCAGCCGCTGGGCCGCCGCACCACCGTCCCAGCCCGGCGGGTTCGAGAGCCTGACCGACACGTCGTGGGCGGCCGGACTGGTGCTGGCCGATGAGCCGGAGCCAGGGGCGCCGCGCGCCACCGTGCACGCGCTGGAGGCCGCCCTATGACGAACCCGATGCAGACTCAGGTCGGTGGCGGGCATTACCGCGACTTGGCGATCCAGCCAGCCGAGTTCTGGATACGCAACCAGCTGCCTGCGGGTGAGGGCGCGGTCGTGAAGTACCTGACTCGCCACCGAAGCAAGAACGGCCGCCAGGACGTGGAGAAGGCCCTGCACTTCGTCGAGATGCTGCGGTGGTGGTATTTCGATGCGCCGGATGACCAGCGGGCCGTTCCGCTGCACTGGCGGGGGCAGCGCAACTTCGTGATCTCGGCTCGGGAGTATTGCGAGCGGAACCGGCTGCCCCCGGAGGAAGCGGCGGCGATCGCGCTGGTGTGCAAATGCAGTTGCAGAGAGCACTTGGACGTTGCGCTGGCGCTGGTCGACCAGATCCTGGGACGGGATTACGTTTGCCCATCGCCGGCGCCTATCGCCCCAGCGCTCACTGACCGCGACGTGCTGTACATGGCCAAGGAGCGGCTGGATGACTTTCTCGGGGTGCTGCGCGCCTCGCCTGCCACGCAGGGTTTCATCGATTCGGTGCAGCTGACACGCGACCTCGTCGCCGAGCGGTGGCGCGGATGAAGCGCCAGCCCGCCTGGATGCGCAAGGCATCCGCCAAGAGCTCCACCCAGGCGCTGGGCCGGCTCAAGGCCGGCGCCATGAACCAGACCGAATCGGCCTACGAGGGCGAGCTGCTGGTGCGCCAGCGTGCCGGAGAGGTCGTGTGGTACCGGTTCGAAGGGGTGAAGCTGCGGCTGGCGGATAACACGTTCTACACGCCGGATTTCGCCGTGATGCTGGCGGATGGGCAGCTCGAGATGCACGAAGTGAAGGGCCACTGGACCGACGATGCGCGGGTGAAAATCAAGGTGGCCGCGGAGATGTACCCCTTCCGGTTCATCGCCATCCGACGTGAGCGGGGCAGCTGGCTGGTGGAGGCGTTCGATTGAGCATCCGTCGCCGACTGGCCGAATCGCGCGATCGACTGCGCGGCAACGGCGCGGACGGGCCCTGCCGTGCCCGCCTGACATCACCGCATTTCTGGGAGCTGGTGCGGGAGGTGGGTGGGCTGCGCAATCTCCAGAATATCGACAACTGCTGGGGCATCGATGGGATGCCGATTGATGTGATCGCTGAGATTGAGGTGGTACCAGAACCATGACGCAGGCAGAAAACTTGGACCTGGCACGGGAGATCGCGGCACTGGAACAGCACCTCGAGGCGGAGAGCTACGACGATGCACTGCTGGAGCAGGCAGAGCAGCTGCTGGCGCGGGCGTTCCGCCCGGCCGAGCCGCTCACCTTGTCGCCCAGCGACGTATTCACTGGCGGGCGACCACGCAGCGGCTCGATGCGGCTGAAGCGCTGTTCCCGCAGCTGGACCGAAATGGTGCATGCGCCGGAGACGCGCCGGGCCCACTTCTCGCGACCGCTGCTGCAGCCGGGGGCACTGGAGGGGGCCCGGGTGATGCGCATCGTCAGTGAGCTGCCCGAGTCGCAGCTATGCTGGCTCCGCCATGTGTTCATGCCGGATGGCCCCGCTCGGCAGGAGTACAGCCAGCGCTACCAGGCGACCTTCTGGCGTGAGTTCTGCGCCGCCTTCGATATCAGCCGCCTCGATCGTGTGCTGCTGCAGCGCATGGCGGTCACTATGGTGCAGTCGTTCGGCAGCTGGCGCTTCGACTACCTGATCCAGACCACCGATCTGTGGGAGCTGTTTGGCGCCAGCAAGAGCAACTGGAACCAGCGTTACGCCCCACATTGGCGAACCATGGAGCGGTTGCTGGCGCTGCACCACCAGCGCTGTTTGATGGCAGTTTTGAACGCGGCTTGACAGAGCGGTCAAAAGTGGCCACTCTCGGCGCCAATTCAGATACGTTGCGCGACGTGTCACTCAACAGAAAGCCTCGCCATTCGGCGGGGCTTTTTCGTTTCCGCCCCCCCAGAAACCCGGCCTCGCGCCGGGTTTTGCGTTTCTGCCCCCAGTGGCGAGGCAGCCATGACCCGGAGAACATCTGTGCCCGAAAAAGACCCCGGCTTCTGGTCTGTCGTATCGGCGTGGCTGACTCTCCATGCCCCCGTCATCTACGGGGCCTGCATGTCCGTAGTGATCGCGATGCTGCGTGTGATTTACAGCGGTGGCGGCGTCCGGCAGCAGCTGCTCGAGGGCACGATGTGCGGCGCCATGACCCTGGCGGTGGTGGGCGGATTCGATCTGTTCGGGTTGCCCCAGTCTGCAGCAGTGTTCGTGGGCGGCGTGCTGGGGTTCTTGGGCGTTGAGCAGGTCCGGCACCTGGCCGCGAAGTTCATCGGGGCGAAGTTCTCGTGACCCTTGGCCAGCGGCAGCGCCGCTTTACGCGTCTGGTCGGGCTGCTGATCGAGTTTGCGTACCAGCGCGGTTATGAGCTGACGTTCGGCGATGCGTACCGCGACCCGCGCGTTCATGGCGCTGTAGGCCAGCGGGTCGGCTACAGCTCGGCGAACTCGCTCCACAAAGATCGATTGGCGGTTGATTTCAACCTTTTCCGCGCTGGCCGCTACCTGACCCGCACTGAAGACTATGCCGAGCTGGGCGAGTACTGGGAGTCGCTGGGCGGAATCTGGGGCGGACGGTTCAACGACGGCAACCACTTCTCGCTGGAATACGGCGGACGGAAATAATCATGACGACACAGCAGCGCATCATCATCGCAAACCTAGCCGGCATCGTCGTGTTGGCGCTGGGCATGTATGGCATCAACGTCGATGCCGAGACGCAGAAGTTGATCGTCGGCGGCCTCGGTGCCATCGGCACGGTGATCAATATGACCATCGTGCAGTTCCGGAGTAGGCAAACCCTGCTCGCCGACGAGATGGATGCGTTCCATCAGCGCGAGGGCGGCTACGTGCGACCCTCGCTCTGTTTTGCGCTTGCTGCGGTGGTGATCGTGGCGACGGCGCTGTTCTCCGGCTGTGGCCATGCCCCTGAAACGCCACGGCAGGCCATTGCGGCGAGTTATGTCACGGTTGAGACGGTCGCGGATGCGGCGGAAATCGCCTACCGGGACGGTCACATCGACGCCGACCAGCGGGCAGTGATCCGGGCCGACTTGCAGTCCGCAATCGAAGTGCTGGCCGAGGCTCGCCGCATCGAATCTGCCGGCGGTGACGCCGCCGACAAGCTGCAGTACGTGCGCGCGGTGCTGATGTCCGTGCAAAAACTCCTGCCCGAGGTGCCCCATGAGTAGCGCCGCCGATGCCGCCCTGCTGGTGGCCCGCCTGATTACCGCCCTCGACGCCGCCATTCGGCTCGCCAACAACTCGGCGAAATACCGCGCCCTAGTCGCAAAGGCCGTGGCCGATGGTCGCGATCTGACCGCCGACGAACTCGACAGCCTGCAGTGGGATGCGCAGGCCGCTGTAGACCGCCTGGGAGACTGACATGATCATCCGACGTACTCGCCTGACTGCCGTCATTGAGCGGGCGCTCAGCGCCATCATCGTCCTCGCCGTGCTGGCGCTGGTGCTGCTGCCGCTGATGGCGCGAGCGGATGGGCCGTATGACCTGACCGCCACGTTCCAGCCCCCTGCTGACGGCGGCCCGGTGGAGGGCTACCGGCTGTATCAGGGTTGCGACAATCTCGCGCAGAAAACTCTGGTCGGAGAGGTCCAGAGCGGCCAGACGCTGTCCGGCGCTATCCAGGTTCAGGGCGTGCACCATTTCTGCGTAGCGGCATACAACGCGGCGGGCGAGGGTGCTATCACGGATGTTGCCCGCGTCGAGATCGACGATTTCGACCCGGTGCCGGGCGCTGTGCAGAACCTGCAGATTCAGGTCTCCTGCGATGCCTCCTGCAACGTCACGGTCAACCTGCAGCCCGCGCAGTGATTTATGAGACTCGTTGCCGGCCTGTGCGCGCTGCTGCTCTCGCTGGGCAGCACAGCGGCGACGGTCACGGCATCGTGGGATCGGCCGCAGACGAACACAGACGGTTCCCCGGCGGTCATCGACGGATACCGGATCAGCTACCAGTGCCAGACGAAACAAGGCACCGCGCCGGCCACAGCAGAGCAAACATCCCGCCAGCTGGATGTGCCGGACGGCGAGCAGTGCAGCGCTTCGATGGTGGCGTACAACGCTGCCGGAGACTCGCAGCGGTCCAACGTTGTGCAGTTCTCGACGCCTCCGCTGGAGCGCCCTGGCGCCGTGCGCAATCTGCGCATCAGCTGGTCAGAGCGCGGGCGGGAGCCTGATATGCCGCGCTGGATCGACTACGTAGAGCTGACGCCGCCCGCATACGGCAGCTGGCAGACAATTGATGTCTCGCCGTATCTGTCTGGCCCTAACCCGGCGGCTGTCACGGTCTGCATTCGCCACACGGCGGTTACGACCACTCGGCACACTGCAGCGGTGCGCAAATACGGCCAGACCACCGGGCTCGGCAACCGCAACCTGGAGGCCGGGCACAACGTCTGCACCACCTTAGGCGTCGACGAACAGGGGCGGATCGAGGCCAGCTTTGGCGCCGCTGAAATCCGCATGTTCCTCGTGATGGAGTGGGGCGCGGAGCATATCGAGGTGCCGACGAGCCCATCCCGATTGTGCCGGCTGCGTGGAACGTAGCAGAGACCGTCAGCGCAGAGCCGCTGTCCGTCAACCCGTTCAAAATGCTGTTCTTCGAGGGGTCGCTCGGGACCGGAGGCGGCATCCAGCGCACCATGGCGGTCTACCCGTCAGCGCTGGATAACGACGCTCGATTCTCCGGCGTTCTGCAGCGATTTGGCTACGACGCGCAGGGCGTGTTCCTCAACGAGGCCGAGGAGTTTCGGTACCGCCTCGAACACAGCTCGATGGCAATGCGCGTCAATGCGGCAGCCTACGCGGGTGTCGCGGCGCATCCCGAGTGGGAGGCAGGGTTCACGTTCGACGCGGACGGCGAGTGGCACGTAGTCGACCTCTCAGAGATTGTGCCCTCCGAGGCCGATGTCGTATTCATCAATTTCGACCGCGCCTCGTTCGTTAACGGCCCGTTCGGCCTGCGCCCGGTGGGCAGCAGCGAGAGCGTGGCGGTTGAGTGGACGGATCAGGGCAACGGCTCGATCCAGACTATCCGCTGGGCTATTCCGGTCAAGCTCGACGCGATGAAGCGGATCGAGGCGCGGGCGAGCAATATCGGCAATAACTGGACGGTTGTTGGGTGGACCGTGGTGGGCGATGCGCCCGACGAGACCGTCATCAATGCCGGCGCGGAGCAGATCATCGCCACACCACTGGCTGTATCGGTATCGCAGGACAGGGCAGTAACGGCACGCGCTGAGGCCATCGCGCTCTCCGCTGCGCCGGCCGCGCTGTCGTCTGACCGGGAGATCGCAGCATCGCCGGAGTCGCTGCTGCTGGCTGAGACAGCCGCATTGGTTCGGCAGGCCCGCAGCATCAGCGCAGGCGCTGAGGCGCTGACGGTCAGCCCGCGGCCCGCCCGAGTCGCCACAGATCGGGCTATCCGGTCAACCATGGCCGCGGCGCAGCTGTCTGTGCTTCCGGCCACCGTTACCTCGGATCGCGCCATTGCTGCACGGGCCGAAGGGGTTGAGCTGTCCGCCCATCCGGCGCGCGTCGCGGCAGATGCAGCCGTCACGGTAGGTATTGAGGCCCATGAGCTGCAGCCCCGTCCGGCCAGCGTGTCGACTGGGCGCGGCATCACGGCGCAGCTCGAAACCCTATTGCTGGCCGCTGCGCCGGCAGCCGTGCAGGCGGACACAAGCATTGCCGTTGGTGCTGAGGCGCTGTCGTTCTCGGCCCACGCCGCCGATCTGACACTGGGGCTCAATGTCCGGGCGGAGCGGATAACCCTCGGCACCCTGCTGTCGGTGGTATCGAGCGAAAGGGCGCTGACGGGTTCGCTCGAAACGATCCTGCTGGAGCCCGCACCGGCGAGCGTGTCCCTCGGCTCCGCCGTTGGGGCTCAGACCGAGCGCATCGAGCTGGCTGCCGAGCCTGCCGCGATCACGCTGGACGTAGCTCTCGACGCCACGCTGCAGCAGCTCGCGCTGTCGTCCCTGTCGGCCCAGATCGGCCTCGGCGCGCACATCGATGCTGCGGTAGCGAGCCTGACGCTCACGCCGCATGGCGCAACGATCACCATCGAGGGCGGCATCAGGGCGCAGGTTGAGCAGCTGATGCTATCGCCCCTGCTGGCCAGCATTGAGGCCGGCATTCCACCCATCGCCGCGCCGGGCCTGATGTACACCCTGCCGGGCGCCCGGCTGAGCTACGCGGTCAAGGGCGACCCGCTTCATTTCACGATGCCGGTGAGCCGGCTCCACTTCACATTCAAGGGGTAGCCGCGATGGCCGCTGGAGACATTACGTTCTTCGACCAATGGCTGGTCGATGTGCAGGAGGGCCTGCACGATCACGAAAACGACACGTTCAAGCTGGGCCTGATCACTACCGCCACCACGCCGACCGGTGCAACCTCCGATCCGCGCTGGGGCGCAGGCGGCGGCACCAACCTGAGCAGCAACCAGGTCACCCCGGGCGGCAACTATTCCAGCGGTGGCCCGACCATCGCCAACCCCACAGTCACCCTGTCAGGCGGCGCTGGGGTATGGGATGGCGACGACATCTCCATCCTGCAGGATGCCAATAACCCGGCTGGCGCCCGCTGGGGGATCATCTACAACGACACCGATGCAGGTAAGCGGGCGGTGGGTTTCGTGGATCTCGGCGCAGATATCGATCTTGCTGCCGGGGACTTCTCGATTACCTGGAATGCCTCCGGCATCTCCACTCTGAGCAAGGCGGCCTGACATGGCATACAGCGCAAAAATCAACGGCAGCGCCGGCATTGATCGGATCATCGGGCGGGTGCAGCGCCTGCGGGCATCCATCGAAAAGGCCAATGGCCGCGGCAACACCGAGCGCGCCGCCAGTCTGCAGGCCGAGCATGATCGCCTGATGGGCGCCGTGGAATCGCACAAGCAGGCACTGGATGCCCTGTAATGGGAGCCATCGCAACCAAGATCCGGAGCATCACGACGGATGAAGTCCGGCGTGTGTCGGTCGATATGTCCGCGCTGCTCGACGACTCCGAAGTGCTGGTTGCGCCGCTGCTCGTGCAGGGTGACCCGGCGCTGGTCATCACCAGCACGCAGATTAATGACGACTCCATCAACGTTAATGGGCTGCAAGTGCGCGCCGGTGCAGTAGTGCAGTTCACCCTGCGATGCCAGGTGGCCGATCGTTACTCAATCGAAGTTCTGTGTTGGACCGACAGGGCACAGAGGGTCGAGGGGAGGATAACTGTCGATGTCGTACAGACACTATTCCCGGCGCCGTGAGTGCTGCCCCGGAGCGGGCGGTGTTTAAAGCGAGCATCGATACCCAGGCGCTTGCTTTACTGATGGACGATGTCAGCCGCCGGCAGCTGCCATTCGCTGTGGCCACGGCGCTGAACAACACCGCTTTCGCCGTACGCAATGAGTGGAAGGCGGAGATCGGACGCGTGTTCGATAGGCCTACTCCGCTGACGATGAACGCTGCCCTGTACAAGAAGGCCACCAAGCAGAAGCTGGTCGCGGAGGTGTTCATCCGGGATGAAGCCTTCAAGGGCACTGCGCCGGTGAAGTACTTCGCGCACCAGGTCGAAGGCGGCCCCCGGAGCATGAAGCGATCGGAGCGATGGCTGCAGCACAAGCGTCTGCTGCAGCCCAATCAGCGCTGGGTCGCTGGCCGTGGGGCAAAGCTCAACCAGTACGGCAACATCCGGCCGGGCCAGATCACACAGATCCTGTCGCAGTTGGGCGCGCAGGCGCTCGATCCCATGCAGAACCAGACACCCGTCAGCAAGGCCCGGCGCAAGCGCGGCCGCCGGCGCGGAGGCGAGTACTTCGCCATCACCCGGCAGCGCGGCAGGCTGCGGCCCGGTGTGTACGAACGGGTCGAGTTCGGGTTCGGCAGCGCTGTGCGCTCAATCCTTTATTTCACGGAGGGTGCGCAGTACCGGCCTACGCTGAAAACGGAGGAACTCACCAGCCGGCTGTTCGCCCGGGAGTTCCCCGTCCAGTTCGACAAGGCGCTGGCGCGCGCTCTCGCCACTGCCCGGCGGTGATGGCTGACTCCGGGCGGGATGCACCAGCATGGTGCGCCGCCCCTGGTCGTGGGTCCTTCCCGGCGACTTTGCCTGTCGCGGGTGATTCGGAC
>JALNZZ010000221.1 GCA_023229065.1 Porticoccaceae bacterium | reverse complement strand
TGTCGTTCAGCCCGCCGTCTCACCGCGACATTCAGCGCATCGGGCCAGCACTTGCCCGCATCGCTCAGTTCCTCACGGGTGTGTCCACGATCAAGGGGCGCGGCGCTCTGCTGACTGAGGCCGAGCAGCGTGAGATTGTGGTGACTCAGATCAACCACCTCGGGCTGACTGACATGCCGCTCTCCATCCCGCTCCTCGCTGTTCCTGACACCAAGCCGCCCACTCCCGAGGAACTGGCTGATCCAGAAGGCACCGAGGAGCGGTTGCGCGAAGGCGTGATCCAGACGCTTCCCCGGCAAATCCAAACGTTGCTCAGTTAGCCGCATTGTTCGACAGCAATCACCAGCGATTAGAAGGGACGACACCCCATGCAGTTCGGCAACAGGATCACACTTCACGATAAGGAAGCAGCGCGACTGCCGGGTGGACGGTGCAATCCTGTGTACCTCGCGCAGTTCGTCGGTGCCGCTGTACAGAACACGCAGAACACCATCAAGGATTGGGTGTCCAAGGACAGCGAGAAGAAACTCATCCGCCCGACGCTGATGATCTCCTGTGACCCCAAGGGCATTGTGATCAACCTTGAGTGTGAGGAGGCGACCGTGTTCGCCGCCTCTACGTGGTTCGCGGTGCAGTACAATCCCACAGCCTTCAACCAGAACTACCGTTCAGCGTTGACGGCGGTTGCTGAACGGTGGGCACGAGAGGATTATTCTCAGACCTTCGTGGTGACGGAGGGTGGCGTCCAGACGATTGCCTCGGTACTGTGAGTATGGGGTCGGAGGGACGCGACTGTGGGATCGCTGCTGGATTGGTCTACGGAGCAAGTGGTGGCAGGGATACTGACACTATCCGCACTCCTGCTTGCGATCCCCGTCATCTGGACACGGGGGGTGATCTCCATGTTCAAGTTGCTACGGCTGCTTGTCAATCTACCTGACATGATCGAGGACGCACGTAGCAAACTCGATTACGTTCACGACCAGACCCGCCAAGACAACCCCAATGGCATGTGGCTGGCGCTCGAACGGATCAACAAGAAATTGGACGATCACCTTACTGATACGTCCGCGCACAACACAGGGGGCTAGACGACATGCCCGTCATCCACCAGAACAAGGTTTTGCCTACCGCACCAGACTATCCGTTCGACAACGCCGGGTGGCTGGCGATGCACCCCAAGCGGATCAGCAACTACGGCGTACCGAACAAGATCGTCGGCATCTGCCTGCACACGCCCGAGGAACCGTCTGACAACTACGAGTCCACGCCCAAGTTCTTCGTGCAAGACCCGGCGGTCAACGGATCAGTCGGCGGCACCCACTACTACTTCGACAACGACGGCGATATCTTCCAAATGGCACGGGAGAGCCAATCGCCGCACGCTCAGGGCGTGTCGTCCAGTGGTGCGAGGCCCAACGTTCGGCTCCCGCGCCCGACGTGGTGGGATGCCAAGCAGATTTCCTACAACACCATGCTGCTGAGTGCTGAGATCGAGGGCTACGCAGCCACGATCCAGAACACGATGCTAGTTGGCGGCGTTCAGTGGAAGTCGCTGGTGAACTGGATCGCATACAAGTGCAAGCAGTACAAGATTCCGGTCAACCGCACGTACATCGTCGGCCACGGAGAACTGGCTACTGACCGCAGCGATCCGGGTGCGAAGTTCCCGTGGGCGGAACTGATCCGCGACGTGGACGCAATCGTCAACCCGAAGCCCAACGCGCCCAAGCCCGCCACCTATACGGTGGTCGCTGGGGACTCGATGGGCGTGATCGCAGGCAAGTTGAGCACGACGCTCAACGCCTTGATTGCTGTCAACCCGCAAGTCACGAACCCGAATCTCATCCGCGCTGGGCAAGTGCTCAACGTTCCGGGCGCTGCTGCCCCGGTGCCAGAGCCTGAGAAGCCGCCCGTCGCCAAGCCGCACAAGGCACTCACCGTCGATGAGGCTGGCAACGCCTTCACCATCGCATACAAGTACGCAACAGGGCCGGTGGGGTCGATTGCAGATGCCAAGATCGAGCCAACCGGCGAAACCTCCGGCAACTACGAAGTCCATCGCCTGCTGGTTCGTCGGCGCTAGGGCACAGGAGATACTACACCGTGGATATCTTCATCGGCAACGACAACCTAATCGTGGTTGACGGCTTGAAGAACGTCGGCAGCGGTGCGTTCATCAACAACGCCACGGTGCGCGGCACGCTCAAGACGATGGCCGGTGATCCTGTTGAGGGCCAGACGTGGCCGGTGACAATGGTGTACAAGCCCGAGTCACAGGGCGTTTATCAGGGTGTGCTAGAGGATGACCTCCCGCTCACCAATGGAACGTCCTACATCGTGGAGGTAACTGCCGACGCAGGCAGCGACCAGATCGCCAAGTGGGAGATTGTGGTAAAGGCGCGTAACCGCCGGATACCCTAGAGGAGATCATCATGGCTGCTGGGCCTTGGGTTGTGACGAACAGCGCACGGACGAAACTGCTGAATGGGCAGTTCAACATCGGCGCGGATTCCTTCAAGGTGGCGTTGTTCCAGTCCACGTCCAACCTCGGGGTGGGTAGCACCACCTACGCGGGCGTGACCGATCAGGTCGCGGAGGACAACGGCTACGAGACGGGCGGGGTGGATATCACCCTCGGACTCGACGGCACCACTGTGGTGAACGTCACCGGCACGCCGAACCCCGAGTGGGTTGCGGATGGCGGGTCAATCGTGGCTCGGTTCGCGGCGCTGTACGAGGTCGGGGGCGACGTGCTCGCCTTCATGCTCCTCGACGCCGCGCCTGCTGATGTGACCGTCACCGACACCAACACCCTGACCATCGACGTGAGCGACGGCATCTTCGATCTGGAGTAATGCGGATAGGCGGTAATCCGCATGGCCGTCTACGGCAACTTCGAGGTAGGTACGGAGCGTTGGTTCGTGTCAGGCGCGGGCCTGTTCGAGCGTGTCAATGATCGTGCCTACCGAGGATCGTGGTCGGCCCACGTCATTACGAGCGCCAACGATATTGCTGGTGGATATCATTACGGCCCCGAGGACAGCGGGCAAGGCTTTCCGGTTGAACCCGGCAAGAACTACAGGCTGGTGGT
>JALNZZ010000018.1 GCA_023229065.1 Porticoccaceae bacterium | reverse complement strand
CTCGAATCCGCAGTCACCACGATCCGCGCCGCCGCACCTGTCGATGACGCGCCCGAGGGCTACGCGGAGAGCGTGGCATCGATGTACGCCGCCGCGAAGGACTCGATTACTGCAATCGAGCAGAGGCTGGCAACGCAGGTCACGGCTGAGGACAAGCAGCCTCGCGTCACCCCACACTCCCTCGCGGAGTACCTGAAGGTGCCGGATGGCATGGATCGAATGGCCGAGGCCGCGATCCCGCTGGCGCTCGTTGAGGGCGCATCGTCCGGTGGCCCCTACCGCTTCAAGATGTTTATGATCGGCTCGGGTCGGTCTGGCAACGGCGTGGACTACAGCAATGAAGTCCTCCGCGAAGCCGCACCGCTGTTCGAGAACAAGCCGATCTACGTCGATCATCCAGTGAAGAAGGATGACGGCTCTTGGGGTGCGCGTTCGCTCACCACCAAGGCTGGATTCTGGGAGAACGTCCACTACGCTGAGAACGTGCAGACGCCCAAGGGCATCCGCAACGGACTCGTCGGCGAGGTGGTGATCTTCAAGAACGGGCCGCAGTCTTGGCTTGGCCCCTTCATCGCAGAAGCAATCGAGAGCGGCCACCCTGAACAGGTGGGTATCTCGATCTTTGCTGCTGGCCCAACGGTTCTCAGGCGAGACGCCGGTGGGCAAATCTACAAAGAGGCGAAAGCGATTGTTGTGGCGGCTTCCGCCGATGCAGTCGCTGAACCGGGGGCTGGTGGCTACCCCCTCAATCTAGCCGCAGCACTAGGAGTGGATGCCGACGTGGATGCTCTCAAGGATCTGTCGGTGGACACGCTCAAGGAGTTGCGTCCTGATCTGTTCGCTCAGATCATGGCCGAGGCTGCTGCGGCGTCCGCTGACCCCAAGACGGAGGATGACCCCCCGAAGGTCGATCCTACGACGACTCAGCCGTCCGCTGAGATGGCGGCGTTCGCCGAGGCTGCGAAGGAAATGCAGCGGATGGTGTTCGCCACGAAACTCGACCAGCGGCTCAGTCCGTTGGTGGAGGCTGTGCAGACCGCGATCCGCGAGGAGATCGGTGACGAGATCGTGGATGACACGAGGCTCGGGGCCATCATCGAACGGAACAAGAAACTCTACGAGACGGTGCTCGCTGAGGCCGTTCCGCAGGGTGGTGGAGGCGGATTCACTGTGCCGTTCGGCAGCGTCCGGATGGGTGCTGACCCGCTGAAGCAGATCGTCGCCGCTCTGGACGACTTCTTCGAGGGGCCGGTCGATGAGGACATGGTTGGCAAGTTCCAGCCCATCCGCTCGATCAGCCAGTTCTACGTCGGCGTCACCGGCGACCAGAACTTCACCGGCTACTACAACAAGAAGTTGTCGTGGATCGGTGAGCACCTTGAGCAGCCGTGGGAGAACTTCGCTGAGGCGATCCCCACCGCGCCGAACATCATCGGCGGCGGCACGCTGACGTTCGCCAACCTGCTCTCGACCAGCGCAACCAAGGCGCTGTTCAACTTCTATCAGGAGCAGGAAAAGTGGTGGATGCCGATCGTCAAGCGCGGTCGGGTCAACAACCTGAAGCAGCAGGATCGCATCCGGCTGCACAACTTCGGCACGCTGACGCCGCGTACCGTTGGTGGGCAGGAATACACCGAACTCACTTGGGGTGAGACGGCTGAAGAACTGCAACCCACGGAAGTCGGTAACACGGTTCCCGTGTCCCGCTGGGCCATCATCAACGATGACCTCGACGGGATCAGCAGCCTGCCGAGGCTGATGGCGCAGTCCGCCACGCTGACGCTCAACGAGGCGCTGTCCTCGCTGTTCACGGCGAACGGCGGCACCGGCCCGGCGCTGGTGTCGGACAGTGAAAACATCTTCGATGCTGTCGAGCATCAGGGCAACCTGCTCGATGAGGAACTGTCTCGCAACAGCCTCAAGGCCGCACGGACGATCATCCAGAAGATGAACAATGACGCGGGCAAGCGCATCGGCCTCAACGCGAAGCACCTTCTGGTGCCGATCGACCTAGAGGATCGTGGCTGGGAACTGATCAGCACTGAGCGCGACCCGGACACGGCGAACAACGCCCGCAACATTCTGAACGACCCCCGGCGCGGTATCACCTCGCTGATCGTCGTTCCGAACTGGACGAACGAGCGGAACTGGTACGTGATGGCTGACCCCAGCCAGATCACCGGCATCGAACTCGACTTCCTGTTCGGCAAGGAGGAGCCTGACTTCTTCGTGCAGGATCAGCCGGGTACGGGTGCTGTGTTCAACAACGACGTGATCACCTTCAAGGTGCGTCACAACTGGACGACCGGCTGGCTCGATTACCGCGCCGCTGTCGGCTCGGTGGTGGGCGACTAGGGCTAAGGATAACCCAAGTCCAAGTCGGATCAAACAGTTAGGCTAGAGGAGAGGGATCGAGGCAAGTAACGCGGAGTAAGCGTGAACGCCTCGATCCCCTTCCCATCTGACCACGAGAACAACATGAGGAGACTGCTGTGGCTGCTGGCGATGCAACTACGGGTCTGCCGAACGGAATCCGAATCGGTGAAGGTGTCCTGATCTTCGCGGGCGCAGGCTCGCCGGAGGATGGCACCACCGGGGCTGGCTTCGCTGGCACAGGCTCGATCTACGTGAGTGAAGCCTCTGGTGCTGCGTATCGCAATACCGGAGACAAGGACGAAACCGAGTGGGTGCTGATTGGCACCATCGCTGGAAACATCGATACGGTCTCTATTGTTGATCTGGCGGTTACGACTGCTAAGATCGATGATGAAGCAGTTACGACTGGTAAGTTGGCCCCGGCTGTAGCGGCTGCAATCGCTACCGGCCCTGTAAATGGGTACAGCGGTGAGTTCGACAAGGAAGCCGATGGTGGCACCGAACTTCTCGCCAGCGCACTCGTGAACCGGGCGGTGATCATCCAGATCACCTGTACCGAGGACTTCGCGGATGGAGACGGCGCCAAGACAGCGTTCGAGATCGGTCTGGATGACGGCGATGTGCCTGATCCGGATGCGTTCACGGATGGTGTGGCGTTTGTTACTGCTACGGAAGGTGATTCGTTCGTGTTCCACGGCACGGTGCCTGCTGGTGAGGCATTGACGATTACCGCAACCGCCGCTACTGGCACAGGCACCGGGGCGCTCAAGGCCACGGTGGTGTCCGCTGCTATCGCAGGTGCGTAGTAGATAACAACCACAACGCAGATACCGACCGCGAGAGGTAATCCGATGATCACGATGGAAACGTACAAGGTCACGAGCACGGCTACCGCCGAGTTCACCGCCCTGTTCGATCAGATCGTCGGTGAACTGATCGCGGTCGGTGTCCGCGTCAAGCACACAACCGCTACCGCAGCCGTCGAGATCAGCACCACTGGCTACACAATGCCGAAGCAGGTAATCGTCCCCAACCAGTCCGCTGTGGACGACGACGGCGTTGTCTACTACCCGGCAACGGATTGGGGCGACTTCGAGTTCGACACCGACGCACCAGTCCCGACGCGCGTGTGCGTTGCGGATCAGTTGCAGGCTATCATCACGACCTCCGTGGCCGAGGTCGAGGTCGAGATCACGATCCTCTACAACAAGGGGCAGTAGTGCATGGCCTACGACGCTGCTCAGGTGATCTCGGTTGTCCGGGCCACGATTAGCAACGTCGGCCCGTATCAGGTCACGGACGCCCAGATCAAGGTATTCGCGCAACAGGCACTACGGCGGCTGATAACGGATCGGCCCCGGCAGATGACCTCGCTCATGCCCGGAACCGGCAAGCGATACTACGACGCCGCTGAACTCCCGCTCTGGGAGCGCGGCGTATCGATGCTTGTCGCGGTTGCCAACCCCGCACCGAACGTTGAAGTCAACGCAGATATCGAGTGGGCGATTCCGCAGTCCATCGGCTTGATCGACATTGCTGGTACACAGTACATCGAGATCAAGGATGGCGTGAGCACAGGCCGAGACGCCCTTGTGGTGTACACCGCGCCGTGGACGATTGCTGATTTGTTCGACGCTGACGACACCACGCTCGAAGGCCGCTACGAACCCGCTGTTGAGTACCAGACCGTCTCGATCACCGCTATGTCGCTTGCGATCAAATCCGCTGGCACCACAGATCAGGCGCTACCCTCTGCTGACCTGTTGAACTTCCGCACCAAGGAAGCCGAGTACCGGCGGATGGCGCAGGAGTACGCGAAGTTGTACGCCAGCGAGATCAGCGCAACTGACGACACGCGCAAGGCATTCATCACTCGTGGGGACTACGCAAAGCGATCCCCCTCTCGTGGTGATTCCTACCTGACACACAGGAGTTGGTAGGACTACCGCTATGCCAATCGCCCGCACCGCCATTCAGGACACGATCCAGTCAACCCTTCAAGGGATAGTTGGCGTTGCAAACGTACACACCGATGAAGTCCGTGTGAACAACATGAACGACATGAAAGCGAAGTACGAGCAAGGCTTCGATGAGTTCCTGCAACTGTGGACGATCCACCGCGTCTCGTCCAACCCACACACCGCTGACACACATCGCGGCCAAGTCCCGATCTCCGATGTGAACTTCTACCACAAGTTCAGCGTCGAGTTGTTCTGGGCATACAAGGAGGAAGGCGGCGAGACTGCCTTCCAGAAGTTGATCGATGACGTGCTCGATGTGTTCAAGGTGAAGCGCACCCTTGGAGCGTTCAACACCTCTGCACCACTCGCTTTGACCAACATCACTCCCACATGGAGGCATGGCGTCTTTGGCAAGGTCGCGCAGTTCGAGGTGACAGTCATTGACGCGCAGCGTGCCCTTGCGTGGGAGTAGATACTCATCTAATCTGAGCGATAACCGGGAGGCCGCGACATGCGAATCTACTGCAAGTACGACAACATCGGATACTCCTCCACATACACAGTGGAACAGGTGATCGTCCGAAACCACGTCGCTGAAGTCGATGACGAGGAAGGATCGCGGCTCGTCCTACTGGTGCCGGAACTGTTCCGCGTAAAGCCGTTCGAGAAGCACGAACTCGTCGTCAAGGTTCCCAACTCGCCGCCGCACTCGCAGCAGGCATCAACCGAGGAACCCGCGCCGATCCAGCCCCCGGTGATCGACCCGCCCGCTGAGAAGCCTGCGGATGAAGTCAAGGAAGCCGTTGCTGAGGCCGATGACGCCAAGGCCGAGTCGGAGGACAAGTAACGATGGCTATTCAGGCACGAACGTTTGAGCAGATCGTCGCTATTGGCAAGGAATCGACGTTCGGCACTCCGGTGTCGCCGACGTTCGCCATGCCGATCACGAACTTCGAGGCGACTGACCAGATCGAAGCCAACCTCGCACAAGGTCGCCGGGGCGTTCCGAGCGTCACGTTCGGATCGGTTGCGGGCACCGGCCACTGTGAGTTCACGCTCGAAGGCGAGTGCTACCCGGCTGCAATCGGCCACCTTCTGTTCGGCATCCTCGGTGCGGATTCCGTGTCTGGCTCTGAGGCTCCGTACACACACTCGTTCTCGAACGCGGCCACCCCGCCGTCGTACACGATTGTCGAGCGGGTGATCAACGCCAACAGCGGCTCGCGGCGGATCGCCGGGGCGCGGTTCGGCCAGTTGACCTTCTCGTGGAACGCTGGTGAGGGCGTCATCGCCTACAACCTGACCGGCATGGGCCTGATGACGGAATCCGTCAATGCGGACGGCACGGCTGTTACCGCCGAGACGCCGTGGCCGGGATGGAGGCAGGCTGTAACATCGTCCGGCCTCGACGACCTCGTCGCTGGCGGTGAGATCGCCATCACCCGTGAACTGCAAGTCGTCCACACCGGCGAGGACAACCGATCCCCGCGCCACATCAACGTCGGCCCCACGCAGGTCAACGGCAACCTTCTGGTGGCGGTCGAGGCCAACCTCGCCGTCTACGATATGTTCCGCGCCTCCACCCGGCAGTCGCTGAACATTCTGTTCGATGACGCCACGGCATCGCGGTCAATCGGGTTCCAGATGACGGACTGCTTGCTGACCGCTGCCCCGGCTGAGATCGACCGTGGCGGTGTGTCGGTGTTCCTGCGTCTCAACTTCGAGGGCATCCACAACTCCACGGATGCTGGTCCGATCGAAGTCGAGGTCGAGAACTCGGTCGCGTCCTACTAGGAGGACGATAGGGATCAACAGCACAGGATCGAGGCGTGGTGGCCCTCGATCTCCGAACCTCCTCACAGGGGCCGGGTGCAGAGTAGATTTGGTGTCGTCAGTCTACTCTGCACCCACCCACCATCCTCCGCCCCAAACCCCCACTGACACCGGCAACTAGATGATCTGTCCAGCGGACGGATTGATCTGTACAATCGTGTGAACATCACCCACTAGGGTGTTGACAAGCAGATGGAGACGACATAGTGAGTTTGTTCAAGACGGAAACAGCGGATATCAGCGGCGACCTCAACCTCGACATGGAGGGGCTGGTCGCCAAGGTCATCCCGATCTCGTGGTTGCCTGCCGGGGTACAGATTCAGTACCTGTCCTTCAAGGACGTGGACATGAGCACGGCGGAAGGCGCAGCGGATGGTGTCCGGCTCCTCGGGGAACTCGTGGAGAAGGTCGTGGCATCGTGGAACATGCCTCGGTGCATGGTCGAGGACAACTGTGGCGATGAGTGCGAGCACTCGGATCGGCTGAAGAACGCGAAGGGGATCGACAACCTCGGGGCCAAACTCCCGCTGGCGATCTCTGAATACATCATGGAGGTTGCGAGCCGAGAGAGCGGTGATATCCCTTTGGAGAGCGCGCCCTCTTTGAAGCCCGTCGAGCCAGCCCCATTGCCAGCCGAGTCAACGCCCGTCTAGGCAAGCAGGAACCGTTGCCGCTGTGGTTCACGGTGGCAAGTGCGATGATCTCCTTGGGCAAGGACGAGTGGGAGATCATGGAGGGCGAGAAGCGCGGCGTGTCCCCGGCGATGATGCTGAGGGTCGCGTTCGTGGAGAATCTACGATCCGGATAGGAATCGAGTAGTAGGGAGAGGAGGGGCCGGATGCCAGTCAAGATTCGCGTTGACGCACGCGAGGTATTCGGCCTCTCCTACGGATGGCAGCGCGTGGCTGAGGAGTTCCCGGCCCAGCGCATGTACATCATGCGGGACATTGGCGACTTCGCCCGCGCTCAACTGATGGGCGCGTACTTCCTCGACCTACCGCTGAACCCCCTTATGAACTATCGATTCCCGACCGCGTTCCGTGGTAATTGGGGTGAGAGCGTCCGGCTGTTCGTGACGCCGCAAGGCACCGCGACGATTCGCATCACGTCGCCACTCGACCACATCACCGGCAACACCGGAATCGGTCCACGGGAGTTGGATATCGGCGAGAAGGTCCGCATCCGCGAATGGGCCTACGACAAGATCGGCGTCGAGGGTGAGGCTGATGTTCAGCGCATCATCCACAAGATCGAGACGTTTGGGATTTTTGCGAGGCGGCTGGTCGAGGACGCATTCGGGCGGCAGACACCGCGCGGCCAGCGCCTCGATGCCTACATTCAGTCCACCATCGATTCTAGGCTTCAACTGTTGCTGGACGGAGTAGCCCAATGACGATGGATCGTGACATTGAGGTTACGCTAACCGCCGATCAGTTCCAGAATACTGCGAACCAGATCGCCACGTCCCTCTCCAATATCGCCACTCGTACTGAGGGGGCGATGAATCGTGTTGAGCAGAGACTGACGCGGCTTGAAGGTCGGCTGAGAGGCACAGCGGCGGCTACGCGCGAGAACAACAAGGCCACGTCGTTTATGAACGCGAACGGGGCCAAGACTCAGGCGATGCTGCACAAGTTGTCGAGTGCGGCGGCTGGTACAATGATGGGTATGTCCCTGTTGCAAGGGAACATCACCAACGTCGGGTTCGGCCTGATCTTCTTGCAGTTCGCCGCGCTGAAGGTCGCGCTGGCGGCTGCGGCTCTGACTGTGGTGATCGGGGGATCAGCAGGTCTTGTGGCTGCTTTTACAAAGTTAGAAGCGGCTGGTATCCGCGCCGGTGCGATGTTGGAGAAATCCGGCCAGCAACTCACCAACTACTTCAGGTCGGCAAAGATCGCCCAAGAGATCATGTCTCAGGGGGATCAGTTTGCGCGTCGGTTCGGCATCGACCGCGATCAGGCGCGAGCGTCGATTGCTGAGTTGAATAAGGTTGGCTTGCAGGGTGAGCGCGTGGCGCTGGCGATGGCGAACGCCTCAGCAGCCACCGGCAAGTCGATTGAACAGGTGACTGCGGACTACATCAACGCGATCCGCAAGGGTGGTGATGATCTCAAGCAGTTCTCGAAGGACTACAGCCTGCCGGGGATGGCATACGCGAACTCGTTGGAGTTGGCAGAGGCCATGAACGAACGCTTCGAGGGCAGCGCGGCTAGAAGCGCGGATACTGTCGTCGGGGCGTGGAACAGGATCAAGAACACCGCGTTCGCCACGTTGGAGGCGATTGGCTCCGTGTGGGTTGCATTTATCCGCCCGCTGCAAGACGTGGTGCTCGCGTTCTTGGACAACGTGCTCAGTGGATTCCTTGAGGTTCGGGACGCGGCCAAGGCATCAGGTGAACTGAAGAACAACGTTGATGCGCTCATGGCATCGGTGAAGCGCCTGACGCCGTTGGTGGCTGAACTCGGGCGGTTTATTGGTCGTGGACTGGCGCAGGCGACGATCTGGGCAGCGCGTGGCTTGAAGGTCATGGTGGACGCGGCCAAGACTGCGTTGACGTGGCTAAAGGCGCTGCGAGATCGCGTCGTGAGCATGGCACAGGGGTGGAAAGAAGGGGCCGACGATGTTGATCGGTTCCGTCTTGCGCTTGGCTTGATTGGCCCGGTGGTTGGTCGCGTGCTTGCGCCTCTGGCAAGCATTAGGATCAACTTCCGTAATTTGTTCGGCGGTGCTGGTGAGGAAGGTGTAGAGGCTGGGGCTAAGACGTTCGCTGGCAAGATACGGACGGCGCTGGCGACTGCGTTCCGTGGCATTGCACGAGGTATCTTCCGGCCCGATCTGTTGATCAAGGATATTCTCGGTGGCCTCGCGCGAGTGTCCATGAGTATGATTGGCAATGCGCTCCGTGGCCTCAAGACTGGTCTAATTCTGACGCTGGTGCAGGCGTTGTCTCTGAGTGCTGTTGACCTACTGCCGATTGCTGACAACATCAAGGCGTCCCTCAGCGAAGTCCTGAAGTTGGCCTTCCTCGGTGCAGCAGTTGGATCAGTGTTCGGCCCCGGTGGAGCCGTCGTCGGCGGTATGATCGGCCTGATCATTGCTGGTGGCCTCGAACTCGCGTTCCCCGGCACCGCTGCTAAGATCAACCAGTTCCTAGATGATGTACTTCAGGCCGCTATCGAAATGGGTAGCAAGGCGGCTGATAGCGTCGGTACGTGGATTCAGGAATCCTTCGTACCCGGCTTCCGAGCCGTTGCTGAGGCTGTGCGAGAGTGGTTTGTTGAGAAGGCTCTACCGGCGTTCAGGGAGTTTGCAGATAACGCAATCGAACTATTCGGTCGTGTAACGGACACGCTCAAGGAGTTCTGGGATACCAGACTCGAACCTGTGTTGTCCGCGATCTGGTCATTCATTACTGACAAACTGATCCCCGCACTTGGGCGCATGGCGGATTGGGTAATCGAGCACGTCCTTCCGAGGTTGATGCGATTCGCTACTTGGTTGAAGGATCGTCTCCTCGACGTACTTGAGATCATCTGGATCTTCTTGAAGGATCAGTGGTCGCAGGTGTGGAAGGCCATGCAGGATATCTTTGAGGATATCCAGCCGGTTATCAACGCTGTTGTGGACGTGCTGAAGTGGCTGTGGGATCGTATCACCGATTTGTGGCAGGCAATTGACGGGCCACTTGCGAGTGCGTTGCTGGCATTCTGGAACTTCATTGAGCAGAAGATTCTTCCAATCCTCGACAAACTGATCACGACCTGTCTGAACAAGATCAAGGATTGGGCCGATGACATTCCAAACCCGCTCGCTCTCGTAGCGGCTGGTATCGACGGTGTGAAGCGATCTATCGAGTGGCTGATGGAGCAAATCAACAAGTTCCTGAACAGCGGCTTTGTGGGGGCGCTGGGGAACGTCGTAGACATGCTGGGCAAGGCTGGCGGACTTATAGGTGAGGGTCTGGGCGCGGTCGGCGGCGGTGCTGCGGCTGTGGGCGGCTGGGTGACGGGCAAGGCGCTCGGAGGCACGGTGCCCGGACGCCCCGGCGAGCGTAAGTTGGTGCTGGCCGAGGCTGGTGAGGAGTTCGGCGGGCATCCGATCTTGGCTGGTGGAAGGCCGGGTGGCGGTGGTGGAGCCGGTACGTCGATTGGACACATCACCATTGACCTCAGCGGCGCAGTCATCAGCGATGACCGCGCGATCAACAAACTGGCTGAGGCTGTGGCTGAGTCGATCTTCGGACGACAAACCGGCAGCCGTCGTATGACGATCCACAGAGGTATTTAGGATGGCGTTTGAACTGCTGATCCACGGCGTTGACTACACTAACGAGTTCCTGAAGGAGACGTTGGTGATCCGCGAGTCGCTTCAGGCGCGTGGCTCTACCATGTCGTGCGCGGTGCAGGCTGACGTTGGATCAGTGGTGGTGCCACCCAAGGCAGGCCAGCAAGTCGTGTTCAAACGTGACGGGATCATTGAGTTCGCGGGTCGGGTGTCGAACGTGCTCGAAACTCAGCCGCTCGGGGCCAAGAACCTCATCTACAAGATGAACTGCACGGACTACACCATTGATCTTGATGCACATCTGATCATCCGTGATTATCCTAGCCAAGCCGCTAGTGATATCGTCCGGTCAATCGTGGGTGACGTGGGGCTGGGCTTCACCACGAACAACATCGCCGGTGGCACGATCATCGTCGGTGAACTTGAAGCCGACTACGACCGCCCAAGCGACATGATCAGCCGCGTGGCTGAGAGCATTGAGCACCAGTGGTACGTGGACTATCTGAGGGACATGCATTTCTTCTACGTGCTTGACGAACCCGCTCCACTCGAAGTAATCAACATCGACACGGACACTGACACCTACTTCGACCTCGAACGCGAGGAAATGTGGGATCAGGTGAAGAACCGGATTTGGCTGAAGGGTGCCAAGGTCAAGTCCGACAACCTCGACAACATCGTATTCACCGCTGATGGCGACCAGAAGTTCGTGGCACTCAACTACGAGCCGTGGAGCACGGAGGCGTTGGAGGTCACGGTCAACGGCGTCCCGTACAACGTCCTGCTGGACACGGTTGACGGGCAGGCTGGCGACGGCACGGGTGGCCCCGGCGAGGTGTTCCTGTGCATCGACAATTGGGGCGTGAGGTTCCCAGAAGGCCACCAGCCGTCAGAGGGTATCCCGGTTGAGATCGACTACAACTACGCTAACGAAGTCGTGGTTATGGTCGAAGATCCGGAATCGATTGCGATCATGGCCGAGCGCGAGCACATCGAAGGTGCTCCTTCTGACGGTGTGCATGAACTGAAGTTCGAGATTCCGTCCTTGCGCGTCGAGTCCAGCCAGACCATCTGGGAGTACGGCCAGTTGCTGTTGGCGCGGTACGCGAAGTTGGTGTGGGCGTACCGATTCTCGTCGCACTATCAGGGGTGGCGAGCGGGCCAGAACACCAGAATTGTCAGCGCAGCCCGTGGAGTCGATCACAGGCTGTACGTGACGGGTGTGACTAAGACGATCCGCACACAGGTCGAGCAGTCGCTGTTCGAGTACCAGATCGAGGCCCAGACCTCGCCGTTCCCCGGCTAGAGGATAAGTCAAATGTCAAACATAGACCGACTGCTGGCGAACCTCGACAACTTCTACACGGCTCAGTTCGAGCGTGGGCAGAAAATCCCCAACCGGCTGTTGATCAAGACAATCACCTCCCGTGAGGAGATTTTCGTACATGAGGGCGAGGTCGGCGTTGAGTGGCCGGTGCCATCGCGCGTGTACGGCCCACTTGACATAACGGGTGATTGGGTGAGGTATGGGTCGGGGATTACGGAGTTGGACGCTGGGGGCATTGCCCTGTGGTTCACGCCCAATTGGGATGCGGACGACGGGAACGATCACTACGTCCTGAACCTTGAGGCTGGGGCTGGTGTTGTGCAAGTGTTGTACGATGGCGGCGATCAGCAGTTCGTGGTGCTGCGAGACGATGGTGGTGGAGTTGACGCGGCTAGGACTCCGGTGCAGTCGTTCGTGAGCGGCACGCCGATCTTTCTGAGCGCATCGTGGCCCGAGGACGAGTTGTGGATTGCGGATGCTGCATCGTTTACGGTGGAGCCGAGTACGGTGATCCCAAGTGATCCGAAGGAACGGTATCTGGACTTGCTGAGTGTGGCGGGTTCCGAAGTGCTCGACGCCACACTACACTGGTTGATGATGAGTGAGGACGGATTCACGCCTGCTGAGGTCACGCTACTGATCGCGCAGGGTGTGGTGTATCCGGACTGGCAAGACTGGTCACGAGCGGTGCCGATCTCGTTCTTGTGGGACGGCGCTGGGGTCGAGCATGACGTGATGAGCAACCGCGTTGGCGAAACCACCGTGAGAGTCTAGGACGACAGGGAGACGATCACATGCCTAACGATGAGGTAATCGGCGGCGACCCGATCATCGCTGACAAGATGAACAGCGCGGTGATTGGCGACGACCCGCCCACAGCACCGTTCGAGGGACAGCGGTGGGTTGACACATCGGGCGTCGGTCAGCCGATTGTCAAGGTCTACGACGGCGTGGATTGGAAACCGTTTGGGCAGGACTTGAACTCATTTATCCTGTACGCTCTGCAAGGGAGTTACTAGCATGGCTGTGTACAGGAACGTCGCGCCGGGAGTGAAGAAGAACGTCGGCACATCAGCCGAGGAGATCACTCAGGGTTCGGTCAACAAGAACAACACGTACCGGATGCGAGTGGTCAACAAGACCGCGAGCGCACAGACGTGTACGCTGTGGACTGCGGCGAGTTCGTGGACGACAGGTGATCCTGCGGGCACGGACGATGTGGTGGTGTTCCCAGCGGCGTTCATTGACCCCAACTCGTTCGTGGACGTGATTGTGTGGTTGGCTGGGAACCGGAAGGTTATCGCCAAGGCTGGCGGTGCGAACAGCATTGACCTGTCGTGGGGCGGCGTCGAGGAGGACAACACCTAATGGTGATGCAGTTCCCTCAAGTGTCGGATATGCAGCGACACATCATCAGTCCGCACATCGGTCGTTGGGTGTCTCACCCCGGTACGTGGTATCTCAATCAGTGGAATGGTCAGGAGATCGTCAAGAATTCTGCTCTAGATGCAGCAACCGAAGAAGATGTGTTCAACAACACCGGAGCGAACTTCGCCGCCGGGATGCGCGGTGTTACCACGTTATCCGGCACAAGACTCTCCATAAGCACACCGTCAACACAGGCTATAATCAGCAGCCGTGTGCTTGATTGGCCGTCAGTCCACAATCTTGCACCAGCCAATCAATTTGGTGGTTTGGCAGTCGACGTGGGCTCAGATGGTGAGAATCCGGTAGTATCGCGGGTGAGTTCGACAGCGCCGTTTACTCCGACAGCAGGACAGTTGTTTCGTGCTAGGTTTGGTCGTCCGCCAAGCAAAATCGTTTACGATGGATTGATGCGTCGCACGAACATAACCTACAACGTAAACCGATGGCAGGGCATTTCTGCGATTGGCAGCACTATCCAATCCGCGTCCAACGCGAATGTTATCGTCGGGTTTAGATACGTATCGGCAACAGAGATCGCTGTTTTGGTGGCTGGTAATGTCGTCGGTTCTCTCACGGGACTAACAGCTGGTTTGTGGCATTACTTCAAGGCCACTATTGACCTCATCGCTGAAACCGTGACAACTCAACTCGGTGCTCAGACACCCGTGGTTACATCAATGACTCTACCAAACAGCATCTGGACGTGGGATGTTGTGTGCAATGCCACAAGCGGCACGGGCGGGTCGCCCACCGTCGGCCCGATATCGATTAGGTACGAATAATGATTGTCACGTTTCAACACACGCACGACGACTGGTACAGCGTCATGGTTAGCGGTGTGATGCTTACGGAAATCCGTAGTGACTCGACACCGACATATGATGTGCTGAAGCAACAGCATCTACAGCCAGCACTCGCGGCTGAAGTCAAGCGCCGCTACAATGATTGGGCGATGTTGCGCGAGGCCCGCGCACTCGTTGGCGCACCACCCAAAGAGATCGAAGCGACATTGCTCGCTGAGATAAACGAGTTGCTTGGATACATGCGCTAAGGAAACGTGCAGAAGGAGTTGTGGATATGCCCGGTGGAAATATCAGCACGACGAAGGTTGTGACTCAGGAGGTCGTGTCGCCTGCTGAGGTGTTCGCTGACCTCAACAACCTCTCCGATGGTGGTACGTCGGGGATCACCGCCAAGGTGCGGCCCGATGGCTACATCGAAGCCTACTTCGCCCGCGACGGGGTGAACGGTGTGGAGCCGGTGGTTGAGGAGTACGAGACGGGCAAGTTCCGCGTCGTCCTCCCGCCCGAGTCCGAACCCGAGGAGTAGTCCGGTGCAGGACAGCCCCCCGATCCTCAGTGACGTGCTTCCGAAGTTCTCCGGCCACGTCATTGCCGAGTTCACGGATATCGAGACAGGTGCCGTGCGCCGGGTTGAGCAGCACAATGCCATCACCAATGGGATGCTGGAACTGCTGATCGATTGGATGAGGGGGGCTGGCCCTGCCCACCCGAACTACATCGCGCTCGCGTCGGGCGCGGTTACTCTGAACGACGACGATACTCAGGACAGCGGTGTGGTGCTCACGTCGAGCGGCGCGGATCAGCGACTGGCGCAGGGGATCGAGGTTCCCAGCCAGACCACCGTGAACTCGGTGTTGCTGTACCTGACGCGCGTTGGTGCATCACCCGGAACCTTGCGCGTTGAGATTCATCCTGACGATGGCGGCGGGTTCCCGAGCGGCACGCCGGTGCTTGGTGGGGTGTCGAGCACTGTGTCGATCAACGGCATCGACAGCATCGGCTACGAGTGGATTCGGTTCGGCATGGAGGGTGGCCCGGTGTTGCAGCCGGGAACACCATACCATTTGGTCCTCAGATCAAGCGGATACGTGTACGACAGCGGTGTGTCTGAGGTAACGCTTGGTGTGGATCAGTCCGCGCCGGGGTATCCAGACGGGTCGCTGGCGACGTTCGACGGGGCCGATTGGACAGCGGTGAGTCCGGACACGGACGCCTGCTTCCGAGTGATCCAGCGCGTGTCTGGCAACATGGTAGACGTGGTTGGTGAGGTTCAGCGGAACGTCATCACGACAGCCACCGAACAGACACCAACCACGCTGCGGATGCTATCTGTGTTCAGCCCGATTCAGGCCGTGGGCAGGCACAACATGGTAGGCATGTTCAACGCGCCCTCTGGTGGAGTGCTGACCGCGATTGCGAACATCGATCTTCAGAAGGCCGCGACTGAGGTGATGAACATCTACTGGATTGTGTCTGTATCGACCTAGTAGATCGGCTGGGCCTCGTGGCTCACGCCCTCGCGCCAGTGGACTTCACCGATCTTCATGGGCCAGCCGCACTTGCAGATCAGCGCCCTGCCCTCTTGAGATACCTTATCAGCCACCACCCGAGCCTCGTGTTCCGCACACGGATTGCACACGTCCTCCTTGGTGCCATCCGGCAGTACGTGGCACTCCTCCACGGTCAAGTCCTTGTAGCACAGGCAGCACACGAGGCACTGGTGCTCGCTGAGTTTCTTGCCGTGGAATAGGCACGTCGGATCAATAGGTGCCCGCTGGTGATCTGCTTCAGTCATCGGACTCACCAGTCGCCATCCCGAGATACAGGCGATCCCGTTCCGCGCGACACGATACAGCCATGTCCTCGGGCAGCAACGGCTCTCCGTCGCCCACTTTGGCCGGGTTCAGTACCAGCGGCCTCAGTTTCCCGGTCACTACAAGTCCGCTAGACTTGCAGTTTTCGCCCTTTTTGGCCCCACAGCCGACGCAGCCGTACTCTTGACGGACGAGGGCCATCACGAACAGATCATCGTTGTCGCGCTCCGCATTGCGGAGGTTGTTCTCGCATGTGTAGTTACCGGACGATGAGCAGTACCGCTGATCGCTGCGGGACGGCTTGAAGGTTCGTCGACACACGATGCAGTTCCGCGTAGGAAGATCAACCACCAGAGAATCCTGTCCATACCCCGCTAGATGGATTGAGAACCAAGCACAAAGAGGCTAGGACGGAGGGCGCAGGATCGAGAGCACCTTCTGATCGTCGCCGAGCATGGCTCGAATCTGGTCATCGATGGTGGCCGCGTCCGCGCCAGCCTTGGCATAGCCACCGACAACCTGGATGCCTCGCATCATCCCGACGTACCGGGTGCGAGCGAGTTCGCCATTGCCAGCGTGCTTGTAGGAAGTCCACGACGAGGGAACGCCGTGGTTGGCTGGGGTGAACTTGGCGGACGCGGAGTTGGCGGCTGCGGTGATGCAGAGGCGCACAATCTTGCGATAAGCGTGTCCGAGGGTGGCGCGGTGAGTGGAGGTTGCTGTTGAGGCTGTGGACTCGATCAGTTCTTCCGCGTTAGTCACGCGCTGCCTCCTCGATCTGCGGGAACATGGAAGAATCGGTGGCGATGCTGTCGCCGAACAGACCGGCTCCGAAGTGCCACGCCATTTCAGTAGTGACGATGTTGAACGGCACCTCAGCCATTTCGACGTGAACGCCCAGCCCCTTCTCACCACGATCGATCTGCGTAACGCCGATCACGTAGACAGGCTTGCGGAGCAGGCGGGCGTAGCGGAGTTCTTCCGCCATGCCCTTGCTCTCCATAAACCCATCCATGAGCAGCATACCGAACAACTCCATGCTGGCGATCATGGACAGGTCGAAGTACCGCCACGTCTCGAAGCCGCCGTCGAGGTCAACCTGCGAGGCGATTGGGTGCGAGTGCGCGATAGGCGAGAACGCCACCACACCCTTCTTGATCAGTCCGCCCGTCGCCAACGTCACCATCTGGCATCGTTGCGCTCGGACCGAAGGATCGGGGTGCATGTACGCGCTCCCCACGTACATGATCGGTTGTGCTGCGAGCAAGAAGTCTCCGGCGTTCAAGGGTGTCGTCCTTAGATGCGGGCATAGCCCAATGGATTGTTATTCGTTTAGCAGCGGGAGTATCCGCAACCGGGAGCAGGGCACTTGGAGCACCCCTCCATCATTACGAGAATGTCGCCACAGTCGGGGCAGAGATCGCCGGTGCGGATAGCCGGGGTTCGATGTTCAGCGACCGTCGCCACAGCCGCGCTGAACCTGTCGTCCTCGGGTTCGCCGCTCACGACGGTCACGGTGTTCTTGATCTTCAGGAGCAAGTACCGGAACACGTAGTCGAGGATCGAGGACGCGAACGGCAGTTCCCTGTCGTCGGTCATGCCGGACGGCTCGAAGCGCATCCCAACGAAGTGCTTGGCGAGTTCTTCGAGCGGCGTCCCATACTGGAAGTGGAGGGAGGTCAGGATGGCAAACGCATCCACGAGGGAGCGGAGCGTGCTGCCGTTCTTGGCGACCATCAGGAACACTTCACCCGGCGAGCCGTCCTCGAACAGCGCGTAGGTCATGTAGCACTTGGTTCCGCCGATGCTGAACTCGTGAGTGTGGCTAGTGCGATCCTTGGGAAGTTCGCGGCGGATCGAGGCGGTGAAGCCACGGAGATCAATGGCAACGTTGACGGTGCGCTCCGCTTCGCTCGCGTTGAGCGGCAGAGCAATGAACGGCGTCGAGACAGGGATCGCCTCGCCGTCGTCAGCAGTCTCGCCGGTGTTCGTCTTGCGGACTTCGAGAACCTGCATTGACTTGGAGCCGTCGCGGTAGATCGTGATGCCCTTGCACCGGAGTTCGTTGGCAAGCAAGTACGACTGCCTCACATCGTCCTCAGTGGCATCGCTCGGGAGGTTGATGGTCTTGGAGACGCCGTTGCAGATGTTCTCCTGCCACGCGGCTTGGTGCTTCAGGTGCCATTCAAGGCTGATATCCTGCGCGGTGACGAATGCTTCGAGCGCGTCGAGCGGGGCGTTCGGGAACAGTTCGTGGAGCGGTGCCCCAGCGTTGATCTGGTCAATGGTATCAGGGCTGTCGATCTCGTAGCCGTGCTCCGCGAGCACAGCCCGGAATACAGGGTTGACTTGGATCAGGTCAATCTTCTCGCCGCCCTCTTTGGAGTCAGTCATGCGCCGCACGTAGGCCAGCGCAAACTCAGGCTCGATGCCAGAGGACGTTTCCGCGATCTGGGCAATGGTGCCGGTGGGAGCGATCACGGTACGGTTCGCATTGCGGAGGCGGCGACCGTGCAACTTCTCGGGCAACCATGCAGGCGGGTTCGCGTAGATCGACTCGTCCCACAGCGGGAACGCGCCGCGCTCAACAGCAAGTTTGTGGCTCTCGTTGTCAGCCGCATCCTTGATGTACTCCGCAAGAGCACGGGAGTCCTCGACGGCGAGTTGTGTGTTGTACGGGATGCCACGGCGGAACAGGGAGTTGGCAACGCCCATGACGCCGAGGCCGATCCGCCGCAGGCCCATGTTGACTTCACGAATCTGTGGCAGGGGGTAGTCGTTGACGGTGACAACGTTGTCGAGGAATCTCACCGCTGTTGCAATGTCCAGCGCGAGGAGGCTGTAGTCGATTGTCCAGTACGGCCCGTACTTGTCCGTGGTGTACTTCAGGATATCCAGCGAGCCGAGGTTGCAGGCATCGAACGGGTACTGAGGAACCTCGCCGCACGGGTTGGTGGTTTCGATGGGGCCGAGACGCGGCACCGGGTTCGACTCGCTGTTGTTGATCGTGTCGAGGAAGATCAGGCCGGGGTCGCCGGACGAGTGTGCCATCGTGACAATCTGGTTGAACAGTTCGCTGGCAGGAATGGTGCCGCGCAGGGTGCCGTCGTGCGGCTCGCGCAGTTCGATATCCCCGTCCGTGTCGAGGAGGTGGAAGAAGTGATCGTCCACGCCGACGCTGATGTTGAACCGCGAAATGTCGCCGTCAACAGCCTTGCAGCCGATGAACTCCAAGATATCCGGGTGGTCGTACCGAAGCACGGCCATGTTCGCGCCCTCGCGCTTGCCGCCTTGGGTGACGAGTCGTGAGGTATCGTCAAGGTGCTTCAGCACGGATACCGGGCCGCACGCTCGCCCGTGGGTTGAGTTGACGCCGGAGTGGGTGGATCGGAGCCGCGACAATGAGTACCCGGTGCCGCCACCGAACTTCTGGACAGCAGCACCGTACAGCGCCGCCTCCATGATGCCGTTCTCATCGACAAGGTTGTCCTCGACGGGGAGCACGAAGCAGGCTGAGAGGGTGCCGCGCCCGAGGCCAGCATTCATCAGCGTCGGGCTGTTCGGGAGGAACCGGCGCGAGATCAGGAGTTCGTAGAACTTGCCCGCCCAATACACTTGCTCATCAGGGGTGGATTCGGCGGCTGCTACAGCGTCCGCAACCCGCTTGAACATCTGTGCCGGTGTCTCGATGATCTTCCCGGTATCGTCCCGGTTCAAGTAACGCTTTTCAAGGATCGTGACGGTGTTTGGGTTCAGATGAAGGTCGGTTGTCAACTTAGAGGCACCAATCTTGCAGCAACTTTGTTATGGTTTGGTGTGTCGCCGTCACGTCGCTGTTACGCGCCGAAGTCTCCGCATTATAGTCCGCGCAACAACGCTGGTCAAGAACGATAGCGGATTATCCGCGTGCTTTTAGGGCTTCGAGAATCATGTCAACGCGCGTCTCGACCGGCACGAACGGCGCTGTGAAGTCGGGAACAAACTGCCGCCACTCAACCTCTGATGCGTGCTGGCCCTGTAGAGGATCGTCGCCGTGGAGCGGGTTTGGATCGAGGCGGACGAGGAATGCGTTGAAGTAGTCCTGAGCCACGATGCGCTCGTTGTGGAATCGGCAGTCGTCCGTGATAATCAGCAGCCCCTCGGGGACGTGCATCGTGTGGCCGTCCGTGGTGAATCGGTCGGTCGGGTTGAGGTCGCCCCAATGCGAGAATCGCTCACCGACTGCCCGAGTCCACTTCTTGATCCAGTAGTCGTCTCCGAACAGGTTGCGGCGGATATCCGTACCGTGCTGTTGCAGCAGGGGCCGGTGCTGTTCCTTGAAGATCGGGTGGGTGAGTTGCCACATTGGGATGCCGTACATCTGCGAGACTTCTTCGCGGAGGGCATCTGCGAACGCGACGATCATGCCGTCGGTTCGGTCCACGAGCGCACGGGCTGTGGTGGACTTGCCGGACTTGATCGGGCCGTTGAGGATAATGAGGGGCATGTTGCGAACCTTTCTTGTCATCCAGATGGACGAACGTGCTGCATTGACAGGGCAAGAGTCGCGCGTCTAGGCTCCTAGCCACCGCAGCCCGCTCCGGAAGTCTGGGCGCGAAGCGCACAGGCTGTAGGAGTTGGAGGGCTGGGGGGTGCGAAGGTGAATAGATGCAAAGACACGCGCTGTCAATGTCACGATTCGGCCCTCGCGTTGCGTTCCAGATCGCGGCGATATTCCTTCAGCGCCTCCACCAATACATCGCCGTGGCAAGCAAGTGGCTTACAGTGGCAACGTAATCGCTTCGGATTCAAATCATGCAGTTGCTTCACGAGTTCTGGGTGATCGAGCAGGTGTCCTCCGAACATGGAGATTGCTTGTGCCCGAGTTCGGTTAGCGGTGACGGGCCACGGGTTGCCCCACGGTGAGCCAGTCCCACTTCGTCCGATGTATACATCACCATCCTGAAATGGGGTGTACTTGACGTTGACCACACTTGGCAGATTGTAGTCCGGTTGTGGCGTTGTCATCGGTCAGCCGTCTCTCCCTTCAGCGCCGTCACCCGCATCCGCTTGGATGCCTTGGCGCGAGTCATGGGAATCTCGAAGCCGTGCTGTGAGGCAAGAGCGCGGAGGGCTTCCATGTCTGGCATCTGCCGCCCCTGCTCCTCGACGTAGGACACGCTGTAGTTCTCAGTACGAACCTTGATGTTCCCCAACTGGCGCTCGAAGTTGAGTTTGAGTTCTTCCTGCTGTTGTTCAAGTGTCTTGATCTGCAAGCGGTTGTAGTCGTACTCTTGCGCGATCTCGTTGACGATGGAGTCCTCAGCGGGGGAGTCTGTTGGTAGTGCGTCGAGGATATCATCCAGCGATGTGTCCTCGATGTTCTGCTGAACAGCGGGGCAGTCGTTGTGGAACGGGCACCAGTAGCACTCTTGCGCGTGGCCGTCGAACTCCGGAGGCGGCATGTTGCCTGACCGAAGAATGTCGATCATGCTGATCAGTGCTGGGTTGCGCGACTCGAAGTAATCCTCATCCCACTCGATCACCTCGAAGGCGATACGCTTGTTCTCGGTTCCGAGGGCAACCACAAGGCAGGAGGTTGGGGCCGGGAGGTGATTGTCCAGCAGCATCCTGCGGAACGAATCCGATCCAAGGAACGTGCGATCCTGCTCCTCGTTGTACTG
>JALNZZ010000158.1 GCA_023229065.1 Porticoccaceae bacterium | reverse complement strand
GCCGATCCTGCTGTTGTGTTCTGCCAGGAATGCGCGACAGCGCGTCAATGACAAAGCCGTATTGATGCCCAACGGCGGAGCCGTTTTGCCTTAACGTGCTTTATTTTCCGTTTTCTGAGGCGACCCCAATGGCGATCGCAGCGAGGTGGCAGAGTGTGCGCAGTGCGTCAGGAAGTCCTGGGTCGCACGGCCCAGCCGCTTTTCACGGTGCAGCACGATGGTGAGCTTGCGGCTTGCCTTGGGCAGGCGCGTTTGCAGTTCAACCAGGTGCCCGTCCGCCACGCTTTGTTCCACGGCGTAGCGAGACAGGCAGCCCACGCCATCGCTGGTCGCCACGACGCGCTTGACCGCCTCGTTGCTGCCCAGTTCGAAGCCGATACGCACCTGCGCCAGGTTGTTGAGCAACCAGTCATCCGTGGTCTGGCGTGTGCCGGAGCCGTGTTCCCGCACCACCCAGGTGGCTTGGGCCAACTGGTGGAGCGTTGCGCAGCCCTTCGCCAGGGGATGGTCAGGCGCCGCGAGGATCACCATCTCATCGTCCCGCCACGGCTGCACCAGCAGGTCGGCATGCGTCTGCGAACCCTCCACAAAGCCGATGTCGACGTCCAGTGCTGCGACCGCATCGATGACTTCACTGGTATTGCCAATGCGCAGATGGATCTTGCTCTTGGGGTGCAGTTGCGTCCACCGCGACACCAGGCTGGGCAACAGGTACTCGCCGATCGTGAAGCTGGCCGCCACCCGCAACGGCGCTGCGTGCTCGTCCGTGAACAGCGCTTGCAATTCGGCCGCCTGATCAACGAGGACCTGGGCCTTGGTCAGCAGCGCGCGCCCGTTTTCGTTGAGCTGCAGGCGCCGGCCGACGCGGTCAAACAGTTCGACGCCCAGCGCGGCCTCGAGATCCGCCAGCGAGGTGCTGGCCGCCGACTGCGAGCGCGCGATGCGATCGGCCGCCGCACGTGTGCTGCCGCCGCGCGCCGTGGCCAGAAAGACCTCCAGCTGACGCAGGTTCACGCGCAGGCGCTGGAACGATGATTGATTGGATTTATCGATCATTATGAAAGATATTATCTGATTTTTTACTTTGTGACTTATGCCTATCATCAAATTCGTGAAAGGAATAAGGCGTCTCCTGCGCATCCCACATGTTTGATTGAAAAAGGTTTTTCCTGTGTCCAACTCCTTGCCGCCAACATCCGCTGCGGACACGGCCCGCCCACCAGGACTGCCGCAGCAACTGCTGCAGTTTCTCCCCGGCACGGGCCTGTGTTGTGTGATTGCGATGGCCGCGACCCTGGTGTCCACGTTGCACGGCGGGCCCCAGTTCCTGTACGCGCTGTTCTTTGGCGTGGCCTTTCACTACCTGAGCCAGGATCCCAAGACCCGGCCCGGCATCGAGTTCTGTTCGCGCACCGTGCTGCGGGTGGGCGTCGGCCTGCTCGGTGCGCGGATCACGGCGAGCCAGATTGCGGGCCTGGGCTGGACCACGGCGGGCATCGTGATCGCCGCCGTCGTGACCACGCTGCTGTGCGGGGTGCTGCTGGGCCGCTTTCTGGGTCTGAACCGCGCGCAATCCGTGCTGTCCGGCGGTGCGGTCGCCATTTGCGGCGCGTCCGCCGCCCTGGCGATCTCGGCCGTGCTGCCACGCACCAAGGACAGTGAGCGCTTTACCTTGATGGTTGTCGTGACCGTGACCGTGTTGTCCACCCTGGCCATGGTGATCTATCCGCTGGCGGCCCGGTTGCTGCATCTGCCGCCCGAGCTGGCCGGCTTGTTTCTCGGCGGCACGATCCACGATGTTGCACAGGTGGTCGGCGCAGGCTACATGCTGAGCCCGGAGACCGGCGACTACGCCACCATCGTCAAGCTGTTCCGTGTGTCCATGCTGGCCGTTGTCGTGGTCGTGGTGTCGACCTTGTTCAAGAAGGCACGTGAGCAGGGTGAAGACGGAGACGGCACCGTTGCAACCAAGCAGGCCTTGGTACCATGGTTTCTGTGGGTGTTCGTGGCGCTGGTGATCATCAATTCCATTGGGGGCGTGCCAGCAGCGGTGCAGGCGGGTCTCAACGACGTATCGCGTGCGTGTCTGGTTGTTGCCATCGCGGCCTTGGGCATCAAGACATCGTTCGGGCAACTGGCCCGCGCAGGCTGGCGGCCCTTTTTGCTGCTGCTGATCGAGACGCTGTGGATGGCCGGTATTGTGTTGGCTGCAATTTATCTAGGGCCGTGAGTCGGTTCCCCGTCTCGGGGTGATCTCAATTTCCGTGCAGAACACCGAGAAGCCAAGGGTAAACCCAGAATTCAAGGCGCTGCGATTTGCGCCGAAACCGAGATCACCCCTCATAAGTGGAGCACTTTGGGTGGCCCGCTGGGGAGCGGCGAACTTGACGGTGTAGACGGCCCGGTAGGTGTCGCCCCGGTGGTCCTCGACCACCTCCAGCACGCCGGCCGAGCCGAAACCCGTCCGCCTGGGTGCATCAGGCGTGCCAATGGCGCCGAATGGGTGGTTCCGCCCAACCGACACCTGCGCCACGGCTCATTCAGTCCAAAATTTGCCTAACATTGGATAATCCACCAATATCATGCGCAAGGGGGGTCTTGTGCGCAACGCGCACGCGCAGCATCATGGCGCTCGCACTCATGATCTGTCTTGGCCCCGATTTGCAATGTACTGTTGGGCACGCGCATGGCGTGCGGAACGTGCGAGTCCATAGAATCTGTGCATGCGCGACGTCACCCCTGTATCTCTCGAAAATAGAATTTCTTACCGGTGTTTATCGATTGCCACCCGCATCACTCGTCATCTTGCACCTTGGTGGAGGAGCGAGTTCGGGCTGACGGTGACGAGCTGGCGTGTTATGGCAGTGATCGGTCGATACGAACCCATCTCAGCTTCCCAGGTCGCAGATCGCACTAGCACCGATGCATTCTTTGTCGGACGTGCTATTGATAAGCTGGTGGAACAAGGTTACTTGAAAAAAGGTGTAGATCCTCAGGATAGAAGGCGGCTGCGACTCTGCCTAACGACGTTGGGCAGGAGGGTCCATCGGCGAGTTGAAGATTCGATCAACAAAGTAGAAGCGGACTTGGTCGCCGGCGTTTCTAAAGACAACCTCAGCGCTTTCTTTGAGACCATGGCCACCCTTGAGGATCGAGCATCCAAGCTCAATCCCCCGGAATCCTGACGCATCACGTTCTTCGGCAGTCATCGCTGTATTCGGCCTTGAGTAGACATCGATCTCTTCCGGGTAAGGCTACGGTTTCCCGGAGCCATCAATCCATCAAACTCGCGAAGGAGTCACGAAGCGAGTAGGAGTCGCCGACTAGTGTAGTGTTTCGTTCTGTTTGGAACTTAAGCGCGCATTAGCCCGAATTACCTTCTGCAGGATGTCGCGCGCGCTCTTGGTCCAGATGAACGGCTTGGGGTCGGTGTTGTGGTGAGCGACGTAGTCATTGATCGCCGCCTCCAGTTCGGGCACGCTGGTGAACACGCCTCGGCGCAGCCGTTCGGTGGTGATATCGCGGAAGAATCGCTCCACCATGTTCAGCCACGAAGCCGAAGTCGGCGTGAAGTGCATGTTGAAGCGCGGGTGCTTGGCCAGCCACGCCTGCACGACCGGATGCTTGTGGGTGGCGTAGTTGTCCGCGATCAGGTGCAGCGTCTTGTCCTTCGGTGTCTCGCGGTCGATCTTGCGCAGGAACTTCAGCCATTCAGCGTGCGTGTGTCGCTGCTGGCACTGGCCGATGACTTGACCATCGAGCACGTTAAGCGCCGCGAAGAGCGTGGTCGTGCCATGGCGTTTGTAGTCATGCGTCATCGTCTGCGCACGTCCCTTCTTCAGCGGCAGGCCCGGCTGCGTGCGGTCCAGCGCCTGCACCTGGCTCTTCTCGTCGCAGCACAGCACCAATGCGTGCTCGGGCGGGGACATGTACAGGCCCACGATGTCCTCGAGCTTCTCGACGAACTTCGGGTCGCGCGAGATCTTGAAGCCTCGCACCAAGTGCGGCTTCAGCCCGTTGGCTTGCCAGTGGCGCATCACCGTGCTGGGGCTGACCTCCAGCACCGCGGCCATCTTGCGCGTACTCCAGTGCGTGGCTGCATCGGGCGTGCTCTGCGTCGTGAGTTCCACCAGCTTGGCCACGTCCACCTTGACTGGTGGCGCGCCGCGCGGCAGGTCGCGTTCTATGCCTTGCAGGCCAGACTCCAGGTAGCGCTCGCGCCAGCGCGCAACCTGCACGCGCCCGATGCCCAGTTGCTCGGCGATGTCCTTGTTCTGAAGACCCTGAGCCGCCAGCAGCACGATCTGCGCGCGCTGCGCCAGCCGGACGCTCGTTCGCTTGGAGCGGGCCAGCCTCGTCAACTCGCCTTCCTGTTCCTCCGTCAACTCAATCGCTGGCGCAACTCGCAATTGCTCGCTCCAATGCAAACCGAAGTAGAGCATTGGAGACAGGTAATGCAATTAAGTTCACTCAAGAATCAAACACTACACTAGCACCGCTGCGACGATTCTGGGTGAGCGGTGCAACTGCACAAGCATTTCCTTGTCGACTTCTTGTTGATTCGAGCAGTTGTCGCGGGGTAAATGCGGCTCGGCCTCGCCGCTGTAGGGTCAAG
>JALNZZ010000156.1 GCA_023229065.1 Porticoccaceae bacterium | reverse complement strand
TGCGTATTTCGGCGAATGTGACCGGTCATTTCGGCGCATCGTGACCGGAGGGCTGAGGGGTGTTTTCAGCGCCGTTTCGGTAACGTGACCGCCTGTTTCGGCGATCGTGACCGCCATGATGCTGGCGGTGCTGCGTAGGGGTTTGAGTTTACGGTTTTGGAGTGTCTGTCAGATCTTCATTGGGCTCCTTGATGGTCGTTTTTTGAGTCCTTTGCAGTGCGCGCTGTGCGGCCTGTTCGCCGCGACTCGCCGTCCAGACTGAAACGTCGGCAACTCTGCAGCAACCGGTCCAGGATGGCGTCGGCCACTGTGGGATCACCCAGCCACGCGTGCCAATGTTCGATAGGCAGTTGGTGGGCGATGATGGTGGCGCGCTGGCCTACCCGGTCATCAATGACCTCCAGCAAATCGGCGCGCGTGGCGGCATCCAGGTTTCCGATGCCCCAGTCATCGAGCACAAGCACGTCGATCTTGGCGAGTTGCTGCAGCCAGCGCCGGAAGCTGCCGGCCCCATGCAAGATGCGCAGATCTTCTGCCAACCGTGGAACGCGCAGGTACAGCGCCGAGCGCCCTTGGCGACACGCATACTGGGCCAGCGCACAAGCCAGCCAGGTCTTGCCCAAACCGGTTGCGCCGGCCAGGGTCACGGTCTCGCCACGCTCAATCCAGGTGGACAGAGCAAGGCCCATGAGGGCTGAGCGGTCCATCCCCCGGATGCCCTCGAAGCTGGCGTCTTCCAAGGTGGCTGATGGGTATTTGAGTTGGGCCTGTTGCAGCAAGCGAACCCGCTTGCGGTCACCTCGGGCGTAGACCTCGCGCTCGACCAGCAAAGCCAGGCGCTCATCAAAGGACAGGTCCAGGCAGTCGGCCTGTTCGTGTTGTTGTTGCAAGGCATCGGCGAAGCCCACGAGTTTGAGGGAGCGCAGTTGGGCGATGGTGGTGTTGTTGAGCATGGCGGTGTTCTGATTCAGTTGGTTCGAGCGATTCAATTCAAGACAGGGCATCACTGGTAGTAGCCCGGGCCGCGCAGGTTGGCGTGCGCCGGGCTGGTCCAGTCCGACTCGGCTTGTGGCGTGATCTGGTCGCGGTTGTTGGCCAGGAGGTCACGCACATGGCTGTAGCGCAGTGTTCCCAGGGCCAGTGCCCGTTCGCAGGCGGCCTCCAGCCTCACGGGGCCGTATCTGCGCGAGAGGCTGAGCAAGCCCAGGCAGGAGCGGTAGCCGTGTTCGGGGTGCTTGTAGGTCTGCAGCAAACGGGTGATCAACTCACCACAGGCCACGCCGATGCGCTGCCCCCATTCGATCAGGCGCTGTGGCGTCCACTCCATGTGGGCGCGGTGGGCCGCAGGCATGTGCGCCTCCACCGTGGAGAAACCCCCACGCTTGTCGTTGCGCACGTGAGCGGCCACGCGCTGACCGCGCAGGAGCAACTCGATACCGTGGCGGGTCATGCGCGCCTCCAGCGCCTGACCGACCAGAGAGTGCGGTGCGCTGTAACGATGGCCGTCGATCTCGACGTGGTAGTCGATGTGTACCTTCACGGTCTTGAAGCGTGCCAGCTCATAGGGTTGCTGAGGCAGCGGCATCAGGGCTGGAGCGTCAAGTTCGGCAAACACGCTGGCGCGGCTGCCCGGCAGCTTCTGAAAGGGGCGCTCGTTGAGGCTGGGGAGCAGTTGCGCAATGGCTGCGTCAACCTGGGCGACGCTGTCAAAGCGCTGGTGGCGCAACCTGGCCAGAATCCAGCGTGTGACGACCTGAACCGAGCTCTCGGCCGTGGCCTTGTCGCGCGGCGTGCGCGGGCGCGCAGGCAGCACCGATGTGCCGTAGTGGCGGGCCAGGTCCTGCACTGTCTCGTTGGCACGCGGCTCATAACGGTCTGGCGAGGCGATCACGGCACGGGCGTTGTCAGGCACGATCAATTGCGGCACACCTCCGTAGAAGTTCAGCGCGCGCACCATGCCTTCGATCCAGTCATCCAGGCGCTGCGCGGGCGTGGCGCAGGCAAAGACGCAACTGGAGGCGGCCATGGCAGAGACGAAGACCTGGGCGCGCGCGCCATCGCGCAAGGGCACCGTGGAGCCCGCGAAGTCGATGAACAGCTTCTCACCGGCACGCCGGTGCTGCCGCATGGAACGCTTGAGGGTTTGGGCGAAGTCCTTGTAGTGCCCGCAGAACTGGGTGTAGCGCCAGGTGCGGCCGTGGGGATGGGCCTCCACGTACTCTTGCCACAGCAACATGAGCGTCACGCCCTTGCGGTCGAGTTCACGGTGGATGCGGCCCCAGTCGGGGGTGATGTACGGCTGCGAGGTGGTCGCCTTGGGCAGCAGGGCGGAGGTCAGTCGCTGCTCGCTCCAGCCCTGGACCGTCTCCCAATCCAGGCCTGCGGCATGGGCCAGGCCAACATACTTGGTCACGGCCCCTTTGGAGATGGTGAGGGTGGCAGCGATCTGCTCGTGCGAGAGGTCGGCCTGCCACTTCAAGCGGATAACGTCTTTGATCATGCGTAGAGATATTCGAGGTCTGGGCATCTGGCTCCTGAAGGCAAAAGCCGTCGAGGGTAGGACGCCCGGGTTGAGTTCTCTACGCAGCACCGCCAGGCTTCAGATCCCACAAAAATGTGGACTGAAACGGCGGTCACGATGACCGAAATGATCGGTCACATTGCCGAAACGGCCGGTCACGATGAACCGAAAACAGGCCCGGTCACGATGGGCCGAAATCCTCGGTCACGATGCCGAAATCACCGGTCACGTTGGTCCGAAATACCCATGCCATTTGAAACTATGTGGATGCACCAGCTTTCGTACGTTCAGCGAACTTCACACGAATCAAGAGGTAGATGGAGAGAGCCGCTTCACCGCATCTCCCTTCCCGAGCTTCTTGATCTCGAGGATGTTGCCTTGCTGGGCTTCACGTAGGTTCGTCTTACCGCTCTCTGGGCCGCACCCAGGCGCTACGCGTCCAACCTGGCGCGCAACCAACTGGCGCGCCAGGTTGGCAGGAGGCCTCAGAGCGTGTTGCAAAGCGCTTCGAAGTTGCCGAGGCTCGCGTTCAAGAAACGCCTGCCATCGATGGTGCGGTAGGAGACCCCCAGGATGCGGTGAGTCGTCTTGAAGACGGGGAAGACGATGAACTCCATATCCTCGGAAAGAGGCTTGTCGGTCTTCGGGAAGAACAGGTTGACCTTCACGCCGTCATCGTGAGGGCGCGACATGGTGAGGCGGCCTTCTACGGGGTCACCGTAGCGGAGCTGGATCTTGGCCAAGCCGGTGTCCGTGTCCCATGAGACCGCAAGAGGGGAGACGGTGTCAGACTTGACCTTGCAGATGGTGGTTGCAGCGTACGAGGCCGAAGTAAGGGTGCATGCCAAGAGGGCGGCGATAACGTGTTGGCGATTCATTCTGGGGCTCTGGAAACAGAGGACGGCCCGCTGGCTCTCGATCCGTAGACTATGGCGCAGCTTACGTGGCGATCACAAGAATCTTAACGAAGCAGGTTCGGGTTTTGATGTCAGACTCTCCCAACCCTTGCCACGTTTCGAGTTGGTTGGCTTCGAAGGCCCTTTGCGGCAGTTCTCAAGGGCTAGGTACTTGGTGCTCTTACTGGAGAGTAGGCGCTCTATTGACCACGCCCTTGCACTCGGATGCCCGTTGCGGCAATGAATGTTCTCTCGGCGTGGTGCGGTCTGCGACGCGCGAGAATCTGGGTCAGTGAGGTTGCCCCTGAAAACTGGAGTTCTTAACCTGCGTATTCCACGCGATGGCGGACACGATTCCACGCTGATGGCGGACAGTGTTCCACCATGATGGCGGACACCGTTCCACGCTGAAGGCGGACAGCATTCCAAACTGATAGCGGACACCTGACCTGCCCCCATTGACCGTACCAACGGATTGGGATTGGAGAAGTCCGGGGTTAAAGGTTAGTCGAAGTTTTGTTTCTGCTCACTGCCAGCAGCACCGCCAGCGCGCTGGCGGTGCTGCTGGGCGAATCGTGCCGGCGGGATGCGTCCCAGACTGCTGTGGGGCCTGACCTCGTTGTAATCCCGCCGCCAATGTGCAATGCACTCCCGGGCCTGTGACAACGATTCAAACCACTGCTCGTTGAGGCATTCATCTCTGAACTTGCCGTTGAAGCTCTCGATGTAGCCGTTCTGCATGGGCTTACCCGGCTCAATCAGGATGTGCCGAATCCCGTTCTTGTGCGTCCAGGCCAGGAACGCCCGACTGGTGAACTCCGGGCCATTGTCCGTTCGCACTGCTGCCGGGTACCCGCGGAACCTTGCCACTTGGTCGAGCACGCGCGTGACGTACTGGCCCGAGATGCCGTAATCCACCGTGATGTCCACGGACTCCTTGCTGAAGTCATCCACCACCGTCAGACACTTGATGCGCCGTCCACTGGACAGGCTGTCCGAGACGAAATCCATGCTCAGCACCTCGTTGATGTTCCTGGCCAGTTGCAGCGACACGCGCTCCTGCGTTGGGCGTTTGACTTTGCGGCGCTTCTTCACCGTCAGGTTGGCCTGCCGGTACAGCCGATAGATGCGCTTGTGGTTCACCCCCGGAAACTGCTGGCGCAGCATGTCGTGGATACGCCGGTAGCCGAATCGGCGGCGCACCAAGGCCGTTTGCCGAATCTGTTCACCCAGGGTGGCGTTGAGCTCGCTGGGCTGCGGCGGGTGGCGGTAGCTGTCTCGGGATAGCCCCACAAGGCGGCAGGCGTGCCGCTCCGAGAGGTGATGCTGCTCAATCATCTGTCGG
>JALNZZ010000155.1 GCA_023229065.1 Porticoccaceae bacterium | reverse complement strand
GATCTAACCAATCCATCGTTTGTCGAGGAGTCGCCCATTATTGCGGCGAGCAGTTACAAGCTCGGCGCTGGTGATGTTATTTCCATTCGGGTGTATGGCGCCGAAGAATTGAGTTTCGACAGCCTGCGCCTGACGGATGCCGGTACCTTTTCATTTCCCTTTCTGGGGGAAGTTCAGGCGGCTGGAAAAACCACTACGGCCCTGGAGGCTTCCTTGGTGGAAGGGCTCAAAGGCGGTTATTTTGTCTCCCCGCAAGTCTCTGTCACCTTGATCGAGTATCGACCTTTCTTTGTTAAAGGCGAGGTTAAAAATCCTGGCAGTTACCCGTATCAGCCAGGGCTGACCCTGCGCAAGGCCATTACCCTTGCTGGTGGGCTCACCCCGCTGGCTTCACAGCGGCGCATCACTGTCATTCATGAGGGTGATCCCGACCATAAGCCTGAGAGAGTGTCACTCGACGCAGCAATCAAACCCGGCGATATCATAGATATCGGTCAGGGATTGTTTTAACGAAGGCTGCTTCTGTGCAGCAACACCTGTCGTATCTGGCCCAATGATTGTCATACCAAGCCGCTTGGTTAGTTGCGATCATCCTTGGCACAACGCCAATAACCCACTATAGCGTTAGCAGGCTCTAATGGAACTTAAGAGTATCAAACAGGAATTTGTTTCTCTGGAACGGCAAGAGAACGAGCGCGACGACGAAATCGACCTGCTGCAGCTGGTGCTGCCCATCTGGCACCGCAAATGGAGCATTCTTTCCCTGGTAGTGGTGGTGATGATGTTGGCGGCTTTGATCGCCATGAACATGACGCCCATCTACCGGGCCACCAGTACGCTGATGATTGAAAGCGCCAACCGTACCACCGACCTTGAGATGTTGAGCGGTTTGAGCGGTGCTGGCAACGAATACCTGCTCACCCAGTTTGAGCTGCTCAAGGAGCGCGAGCTCGCCGAGCGGGTGGTTAAAAAGCTTAACCTCACCGAGCACCCCGCCTTCGACCCTCGCCAGCAAGAGCCCGCCAAGTTCAATCCGCGCCAATGGTTGGCGATGGTGTTGCCTGCAGATATCGATCCCCCTGAAGAGGAGGTGGAGCGGGCTATTTTTGACAGGGTGGTGGATGCGCTGATGGCGCGTACGCAAATTATGCCTGTCCGCAATACTGCTCTGGTCAAAATCAATATGGATATGGCGGATCCTGCACTTGCCGCCGAGGCTGCCAACGAGCTGGCCAATGCCTATATCACCAGCCAGCTGGAATCGCGGCTTGCTACCAGTATGACGGTGACCAACTGGATGAACAGCCAGTTGACTGAGCAGCGGGAGAAATTGCAAATCGCAGAGCGCAACCTGCAGGCTTTCCGCGAGCAGGAAAATCTGGTGGATATCCAGGGTATCGTTACCATCTCTGCGGATGAGCTGTCGGAAATGGGCACGCGATTGGTGGATGCCCGCCGCGCCCGCGCTGAGGCTGAGAGTTTGTACCGTCAGGTAGCGGCTCTCAAGAACAGCGGCTGGCAGCGCCAGGCCGAAGTGCCGGCGGTATTGAGTAATCCGATGGTGCAACAGTTCCGCACCAAGCAGGCCCAGGCGCAGGCCAAAGTCGATGAGCTGGCGGGTATTTACGGTCCCTTGCACCCGGATATGATGGCAGCGCAAACCGAGTTGCGTTCTGCTGAGGTGGATCTGCAGGCGCAGGTGGAGCAGGTGGTGGCCAGTATCGAACAGCAGTACCTGCTGAGTGTGGCCAACGAGCGTAGCTTGCAGAATTCCTTTGATGAGAATCGCGGTGCTATCCAGCAGATTACCAGCAAGGAATTTGAGCTGCGCAAGCTGGAGCGCGAGGTGGAGAGCAATCAGCAGCTCTACGATACCTTTATGACTCGCCTCAATGAAATTTCTTCTACCCAGGATTTTGAAGCCATCAACGCTCGTGTTGTCGGCAGTGCCGTTGTGCCGAAGCGTCCTGTGAAACCCCGCAAAGCGCTGATTGTGGTGATCGCAGGCCTGATGGCGTTTATTGCCGCGGCGGGCCTGACCTTGTTGCTGAACAGATTGAGCAACAGCTTCAGAAGCGTGCGCGATGTGGAAGCAGCGCTCAATCAGCCGATGCTCGGCATGGTACCGCTGGTGAAGAAGCATACCAGCAATGTTGCCCGGCTCTATGACGGTGAGGACAAGTCGTTCTCTGAAACCATTCGCACCTTGCGCACCTCGATTGTGCTGTCGGCGCTGGAGCATCCCCGCAAGGTGCTGCTGATGACGTCGTCGGTGCCGGGCGAGGGCAAGTCCACCGTGGGCAGCAACCTGGCGGCCTCGCTGGTGCAGTTTGGCAAGGTGTTGGTGATCGATGCCGACTTGCGGCGGCCCACGCTGCACAAGAATTATGCGTTGCCGGTGGGCACTGCCGGGTTGGCTAACTATCTTGCCGACACAGCGACCCTGGATGAGTGCATTCGCAGCACCGACACCATCGACTTGCTGCCCGCTGGCGCAGTGCCGCCCAACCCCCAGGAGCTGTTGATGTCACCGCGCCTAGAACAGCTGCTGAGCGAGCTGCGGGAGCGCTACGATTACATCATTGTGGATTCACCGCCCTGCATGGCAGTGAGCGACGCGGTTATTCTCTCCGCGCTGGTGGATTCGGTAATCTACGTGGTCAAGGCTAACGCCACGCCCATTCCCGTAGCCCAGCGCGGCGTCGGTCAGTTGTTGCAGAAAAACGCTGCTATTCTCGGTGTGGTACTCAACCAGGTGGACGTGAAAAAAGCCCAGCGCTACGGTGAGAGTTATGAAGGGTATTACGATTATTACGGCTACAGCTCCGGCTCTGCTTCGTAATTTCGCGTATCCCGCTCCCTCCGTCATCTCGACCGGAGTGGAGAGATCTGATACCTTGGTGGTTAAGACCCCTCGGCGTTGCTCGGGGTGACACACTACGTCAGATCTCTCCCGCCGGCCGGATGACATAGAAATGTTATCTTGTCATCTCGACCGTAGCGGAGAGATCTTAAGCCTCGGTGATGCAGATCCCTCCTGTTGGTCGGGATGACATGGAAGACTAGCTCGAGATGACATCGAAGACTACAGTACTCAGATAATGTTCTCTATCCACCGTTTACCCATTTTTATCTTTCTTGTTGCCGGCCTGGCGTGTGGTTTTCTCGGCGCGCGTCTGCTGGTGGCGGATCTTTCAGCCTGGCAGGCGTCGCAATTTATCGATGACTGGTCAGAGCGCCGCGCTGTTGCTTCCGAGCGCGCCTGGCAAGTGGCAGAATCCGCTGCCAGCCGAGCCATTCAGATCACCCCGGTAGCGATGGCCATTCATTACGACCGTCTGGGGCGCATCCATGAGTGGCGTCATATCGATCTGCCCTTTGGCAATGCCGCTGCTGTGGAGTCACGCCTGGCAGCGCTGGAGGCCTACCGAAAAACCCTGCAATTGCGCCCCTTGTGGCCCTACACCTGGGCACGCCTTGCTTACATCAAGCTGCGACTCTTACAAATCGACGCCGAGTTTGACGAGGCTTTGCGTCAGGCGGTCGCTCTCGGCCCCTGGCGTTCTAATATCAACAAAGTCGTAGCGGAAATTGGCTTGATAGCCTGGTTGGAGCTGGATGCCTCGCAGCGCGAGCTGATACTGGAAGCGGTGGAGCGCACTTTGGTGCAAAACCGCCGTGCCGGTGCAGAGATTATGGCCTTGGCTGAGAAGCTGCACCGGCTTGAAGATGTGTGTGTCGCTCTCGATCCGGAAGTGGCAGAGGCTCGGAAAGTCTGCTGAGGTCGATTTTATCGCGATGAGCTCATTGCGCTGCCTTTACTCTGCTCAGCACTGCCATGGGAGTCAGTCTGGCTGCCCATCAGCACACGGCGGGTAACAGCCGAGTAGGTGAGGTAGAGGGCAAAGAAAACGGCAAATTGCACCACTTCGGCAGCCCCTGCCTGGTTTAGCAGCATGCCCAGCATGGCAATGGCGAATGCCAGACCGAGGATGATGACCAGGGCCATGCGCGGGCTGAAGCCGGCATCCAGCAGGATATGGTGGATATGACTGCGGTCGGGCTCGAAGGGCGACAGGCCGCGCCGACGGCGGTAGAGGGTAGTCGCTACCATGTCAAACAGCGGCAGGCCAACGAGGTAGAGAGTTGTGGCCGGTGCAATGCTGTCGGTGGCACGGCGGCTTTCACCGACAACCACAGAGATCAGGAGCCACACGATAGTCAGCCCGATCAATTTGCTGCCCGCATCGCCGAGAAAAACCTTGGGCAGAAAGGGCAGCAATTTCAGGTTGCACAGCAAGAAGGCAAGCAGGCCTCCCAGCAGGATGGGAATAATAGCGCTCATCGGCGGTGACAACTGAGTAAACATCAATGTCACGCTGATGGTAATAAGTGCAACGCCGCCGGACAGACCATCGATGCCGTCGATCATGTTGAACGCGTTAATAATGCCAAAAACCGCTACCAGCGTGAAAGGGTAGGCGACAATAAAAGGCATTTTAAGCTCGCCGAAACCCAGCAAATTACCAAGATTACCGATCCATTGCCCGGCACCAAATATCATGATGCTGGCGGCGATGGCCTCGATAAAAATGCGCAGTTTAACGTTGAGGTGAAAGCGGTCATCCAGAGCGCCGACAATAACCAGCAGGCCTGCAGCGGCGAGGTAACTGATGAGGTCGGCGTCCAATACCGGACCAAGATAGGCAAACAGCGCCACAATCATGGTCAGAAAGATGGCGATGCCACCAATCAAGGGAATATGACCGTTGTGGTGTTTGCGGGCGGAGGGTTTGTCTTCTAGACCGATGCGGATAGCAACAGGCTTGAGTAAGAT
>JALNZZ010000154.1 GCA_023229065.1 Porticoccaceae bacterium | reverse complement strand
GTGGTAGGCACTGCCACTACTGAGGCAGGCGCGGCCAAAATCAGTGAGCGCTTCGCAGCCGAAGGGGTTAAAGGGCGCGGCATGGCGCTCGATGTGACCAGTGCTGATTCGGTGGCGGCTGTATTAAAGGCTATAGAGGGAGAGTTTGGCGCGCCGCTGATCCTGGTCAATAATGCCGGTATCACCAAGGACAACATTCTGATGCGGATGAAGGATGAGGAGTGGTTCGACGTAATCGATACCAACCTTAACGCCATCTATCGTTTGTGTCGGCAAGCAGTGAGGGCCATGACCAAGGCACGCTGGGGACGTATTATCAATATCAGCTCGGTGGTAGGCACCATGGGGAACGCAGGTCAGTCCAACTATGCAGCCACCAAGGCTGGGGTGGGCGGTTTCTCCCGTGCCTTGGCGCGTGAACTCGGGTCGCGGAATATCACAGTTAACAGCGTGGCGCCGGGTTTTATCGATACTGACATGACCCGCGACCTGCCGGAGGCCCAGAAGGAGGCCCTGTTGACTCAGATTCCGCTGGCGCGACTCGGTCAGCCCGAGGAGATCGCCGCCATTGTTGCCTTCTTGGCCGGCGAGGGTGGTGGTTACATCACCGGTGAGACAATCCATGTCAATGGCGGCATGTATATGGTCTAGGGTCGTTTGACTCTGTGAGAATGCATCAACTAAGCCAATGAAAACAAAAGGTTTTCGCTTTGTTGGTCAAAAGCGGTTACGAATCGGGGATTTTGGGTTAGAATGCCCGCCGTATTTAACGCCTTAACCCCGGGCCCTTATGTATGACCGTCAGCCCTGTGTTGCGGTAGCATAAAAGAAATCTCTAGAAGCAGGAGTAATGAACAACATGAGCAGCATTGAAGAACGCGTTGTGAAAATGGTCGCCGAGCAACTGGGCGTAAAAGAAGATGAGGTCAAGCCCGACTCTTCCTTTGTTGACGACCTGGGTGCCGACTCCCTGGACACCGTGGAGCTGATCATGGCTCTGGAAGAGGAATTCGATACTGAAATTCCCGATGAAGATGCCGAGAAGATTACAACTGTTCAGCAGGCGATTGATTACATCAACAAGAACTTGAAGTAATCCATCGCCACTGAGTGCAGTGGCTGCAAACATTCAGTGGCGGTAAGCCACTCGGTGATTGTAGGAAAAAGGCCGTACTGTCAACAGTGCGGCCTTTCTTTTATGATCGGCCTTTTCCTGCAGCCGGTAACCGATCTGTCGCGATGACGTCCCCGCTCACTTTTATCAACTGCGAACCCACCGACAGCCTGAGCAGCCACGACCGCGGCCTTGCCTATGGTCACGGGGTGTTCGAAACCATGCGTCTCGGCCAGGGGGGCATTCCCTTGCGGCAGCTGCACCTGCAGCGTCTCGCCCTGGGTCTCGATCGCCTTGTCATTCCGGTTACTGCAGAGGTTGTTAACCAGCAGCTTGACAGGGTGCTGAGAGAGCTGCCCGGCGAGGGAATGGTCAAGCTGATGGTGACCGCGGGCGGCGGTCTGCGTGGCTATCGCCCTGGCGGCGGGGAACCCACCGTCCTTGTCCAGTGGTATCCGGCTCCGGCTATTCCCGCTGCGGTCTCGCTGCAGCTGTGCCGCTACCGGCTGCCCGCCAACCCGGTGCTGGCCGGGATCAAGCACCTCAATCGCCTCGACCAGGTACTGGCGGCTGCCGAGCTGAGAGAAGGCAAGCAGGGACTGGTGCTGGATCAGTATGACCGTATAGTGGAGGCCATCAGTCATAACCTGTTTGTCCGCATTGCCGGGCGCTGGCGGACACCGCCGCTGGAGCAGTGCGGTGTGGCGGGGGTGATGCGCTGCTATGTGATGGAGACCTTGATGCCGGAATTGGGAATAGCGGTAGATGAACAGCCGCTGCCAGTGGCCGCTCTGGTGGATGTGGAAGAGCTTTTCCTGTGCAATGCTGTAACAGGCATCGTGCCGGTGAGCGACGTGGAGACAGTGGGCCGCTGGCCCAGCCAGCCTGGTGTCGACAGCCTGCGCAGGGCCCTGCTGGAGAGGTTGCCGTGCTTCGCGGCCTGATCATTGCCACGTTCACCGCGCTGCTGGTGCTCGCTGCCGGAGCTGGCGGTTTGCAGTGGTGGGTCAAGGACAGCTTGCGCACCCCGCTGGTGCTCCCCGCCGGGGACAGCCATATCATGATGGTGGAGCGGGGCAGCTCTCTGTACTCTGTTGCACGCCGGCTGCACGCAGAGGGCTTTGTCAGCAGTCCTCTGCCACTGCAGCTGTATGGACGGCTGGCGGTGACCGATGCCATCCAGGCGGGCGAATACCGGATCATGGCGGGGGACACGCCATTGGATCTGCTGGGCAAGTTGCTGCGCGGCGAGGTGGTGCTGCACCGAGTGACCTTTCCGGAAGGGCGCACGGTGGCCCAGTGGCTGGAGATTGTCGCTGAGCATCCTGTCCTGTCAGCACATCCGCCGACCATGGCAAATCTCGAAGCCCTGGTCGCTGAGAGTGATGCTGCGGAGGGTGGTGATGCTACGGAGAATGGCGAGATGGCGGTAGAGGGTTGGTTCTTTCCCGACACCTATATTTTCCCCCGCGAGCGCCGGGCTCTGGATATCTTTCGTCAGGCTCACCAGCGGATGCGCACTGTACTCGATGAGGAGTGGCGCCAGCGACAGGCTGGATTGCCGCTGGCAAGCCCCTACGAAGCACTGATCCTGGCCTCTATTGTCGAGCGGGAGACGGGAGCGCCGTGGGAACGCGGAAAAATCGCCGGGGTATTTGTCCGCCGCCTGGATAAAGGAATGCGCTTGCAGACCGACCCCACTGTGATCTACGGTCTGGGCGAGCGTTTTGAGGGCAACCTGACCCGCGCGCACCTGCAGGAAGATACGGATTTCAATACCTATCGCATCGCCGGGCTGCCGCCCACTCCGATAGCCAATCCCGGCCGCCAGGCGATTCACGCAGCACTGAACCCGGAGGATGGCAGCAGCCTCTATTTTGTCGCCAAAGGTGATGGCAGCCATCAGTTTTCCGAGACTCTGCAGCAGCACAACAGGGCGGTGCGGGAATACCAGCTGAATCGCCGCGCCGATTACCGCTCCTCGCTGTCTCCCGGAGCGAGTCCTGTCGCCGAGCAGCCAGAAGATGTTGAGGCCGGGGAGAAGCAGCAGTCCAGTAGCGAACCGCCCCAGGCGGAACAGGACAGCGGTGGCCAGGACACAGACCGAGGAGCGCCATGACAGGCAAATTCATCACCCTGGAAGGGGGCGAGGGAAGCGGCAAGACCACCAACCGACAATTCATCGAGGATTGGCTGAAGGCTCGCGGTATCGCCTGCGTTGTCACTCGTGAGCCGGGCGGCACCCCCTATGCCGAAAAAATCCGCACCCTGTTGCTCGACCACCAGGATGAGAAGGTGGATCCGCTGGCGGAGTTGCTGCTGATTTTTGCTGCCCGCGCCCAGCACCTGGCGAGTCTGATTCGGCCAACCCTGGCAGCCGGCACCTGGGTACTGTGCGATCGCTTCACCGATGCCACCTATGCCTACCAGGGAGGAGGGCGCCAGCTCGATATGACACTCGTCGCCACCTTGGAGCACCTGGTTCAGGGCACTTTGCAACCGGATCTGACCCTGGTGCTCGATATCGACCCCGCTGTGGGGATGGCGAGGGCCAGCCGGCGCGGTAGTCTGGACCGCTTTGAAGTGGAGCAAACAGCGTTTTTTGAGCGGGTGCGGGCGACCTATCTTGCTCGTGCTGCCGCCAATCCGGCGCGCTATCGGGTGGTAGAAGCGGATGCATCGCTGGATTGTGTGCAGGCGCATATTGCCGCTGCCCTGGAGACACTACTGTGAACACGGCACTGCAACCTTATCCGTGGCACCGTGCAGCCTGGGACAGCCTCGTCGAGCTGAGCCGTGTGGGCCGCTTGCCCCATGCCTTGATGCTGCTGGGGCCGGGAGAAACGGGCAAACAGCATTTGGCGCTCAGTTTCGCCCAGCGTTTGTTCTGCAGTGTGCCGGGAGAGCACAGTGCCTGTGGTCAGTGTCGAGGCTGCCAATTGTTTACCGCCGGCAGTCACCCGGATTTTTTGCTTCTGGAGCCAGAGGAGGCGGGCAAGGTCATCAAGGTGGATGATATTCGCGCCGCAGGTGAGTTTGCCGGCAAGACGGCCTCCCAGGGCGGCTGGCGGGTGCTGGTGCTGTCTCCCGCAGAAGGAATGAACGTCAGTGCCGCCAATGCTTTTTTGAAAACCCTTGAGGAGCCGGGTGAGCGGGTTCTGATCGTCTTGATCAGCCATCAGGGGGGTGCAGTGCTGCCCACTATCCGCAGCCGTTGCCGCATTATGACCCTGAGCGAGCCGCCACTGGGGCTGGCCCGCGACTGGCTCGCCGCCAGGGCGTCGCAAGGCGCAGAGGTGGAGCGTGCGCTACAGCAGGCTGGCGGCAGGCCCCTGCGCGCGCTACGTTTTCTCGACGGTGAATTGCGCGCTCAGCTGGAGCGCTTTGAGGCTGCTCTCGAGGCACTGGAAGCTGGCGCTGCCAGTGCGCTGGAAAGTGCCCGGGCGGTGCAAGACATCCCTGGCCGCGAGCTGGTGGACTGGTTGCAGCGGCGGGTGTACGAGCATCTGCGCGCTCCAGCCCTGGTAGGCAGTCCACGCGCCAGGCCGTTTTTCCGCTTTCTCGATCGCCTGGTCGCTGTGCGCCAGCGGATTACCGGCACCGCCAACCCCAATGCCCAGTTGTTGTGGGAGGAAGTTTTGATGGACTGGAAAGCGGTGCTAGACTTCGACCTTCGTCATCGGGCTCAGGAGCGGAGAGCTTAAATGGAGATTTCCGGCGGTGGCATGCGCCACGGCATACTGACACT
>JALNZZ010000153.1 GCA_023229065.1 Porticoccaceae bacterium | reverse complement strand
CCATCCCTAAAACTATCCCTAAAAGCACTTCTAAAACCGGCCCTAAAAAAGCCTGCTAACAGCCACAATTTTATCTCACTACAAGTCAACCGCAACGGCCAGCAGCCGTTATCCGCTCTGAGTCCTGCTTGTGCGGCGCCCCTGGCCTGCCCGCCCGAGTACCACCCTAACCATTCCGTCGAGGAGTTCTCCCTTGCTCAAGTTGTTGCATGGCGCCGCGATGCATATCAAGGCCCGCCCGGCTCGTTTTTTAGTGATTGTTCTGTTGGCAGCGGGGCTGGCTTATTGGGCCACCAATCGCCTGTTTGCTGCACCAGCGGCACCGGACTATTTGACCGCGACTGTCAATCGCGGTGATATCGAAGAAACCATCGGCTCTCTCGGCACGCTGGAACCCAAGGACTATGTCGATGTCGGCACCCAGGTGTCAGGTCAGTTACAGCGCTTGCTGGTAGATATCGGCGACCAGGTCGAACAGGGCCAGTTGCTGGCTGAAATCGACCCGACCGTGTATGAGAGCCGGGTGCGCAGCTCGCGTGCCACTCTCAGTAATTTGCGTGCCCAATTAACCCTGCAGGAGGCAGAACAACTGCTGGCCAGTCGCCGCCTGGAGCGCAACCGCAACCTGTATCGGGAGAATGCGGTCAGTGAGGATGTGCTGTTGGCCAGCGAGACCGAAGTGACTACCAGCGCTGCCCGGATCGAGTCTCTCAAGGCGCAGATCGACTCCGCTGAAGCCACCCTCGACGGCGACGTTGCCAATCTGGGTTACACCAAGATTTATGCACCAATGAGCGGCACTGTCGTGGATTCGGCCGTGGTGCAAGGGCAGACCGTCAATGCCAGCCAGACCGCGCCTACCATCGTGCGCATTGCCAACCTCGACACCATGACGGTGCGCGTTCAGGTGTCAGAAGCCGATGTGGTGCGGATCCAGGAGGGGATGCCCGTCTACTTCACTACGTTGGGTCTGACCGAGCGGCGTTGGTACGGCACCGTGCGCAAAGTGCTGCCCACCCCGGAAACATTGAATAATGTCGTGCTGTTCCATGTGCTTATCGATGTCGAAAACCCTGACGGCATGCTGATGACGTCGATGACGGCGCAGGTCTTTTTCATTCTGGCCGAGGCCCGCGACACCTTGGTGGTACCGGCATCAGCAGTAACGGCCCTGCGTGGTGACAGGGCAGGTGCAGCACAAGCCGGCGATAGACGCGCTGACGGAGCACCGGCACCCTCTGCCAGGACGCCTTCTACCAGAATACCTTCCACCAGAACAGCGGGCGAGGGGATGCCGCCAGGCCGTTCGCCCGGAGCGCGGCCAGCCGGCGAAAGCGGTGGTTTGCGCCACCAGGTGCAGGTAGTCACCGCCAGCGGCATCGAAACCCGACCAGTGCGGGTCGGCGTCTCCAGCCGCACTGAAGTGGCGATCCTGGCCGGCCTCGACGAAGGCGAGCAGGTTGTCATTGGTCGCGCTGCTGCCAGCGGTCCGCAGGCGGCCCCGTCGCGGAGCATCATGAGTATGGGCGGACCGGGGATGCGCGGCCGATGAACCAGCAGACCAATCCACTTGGCGGCAATTCTCTTCGCGAGAGCGGTGCCACAGCGCTTGCTCCACCGCTACTTGAGCTGCGCGGTATTGCCAAGCACTACCGCAGTGGCAGTGAAACCATTCGCGCCCTCGACAACATCGACCTCACCATCCGACGCGGGGAATATATTGCCATCATGGGGCAGTCCGGCTCCGGCAAGTCCACCCTGATGCATGTGCTCGGCTGTCTCGATACTCCCAGCGAAGGTGAGTACCGGGTGGCTGGTGAAGATGTCTCCGGTTTTGATGCCGACCAGTTAGCACGGGTACGGCGCAATTTCTTCGGGTTTGTGTTCCAGCGTTACAACCTGCTGGGTACTGGCACGGCATTGGAGAATGTCGAGATTCCCGCTATCTACGCCGGTGCACCCCGCGCCGAGCGCAGCGCCAGAGCTGCACAACTGTTGCAGCGATTGGGGTTGGGCGAGCGCCTTGGGCATACCCCGGGACAGCTATCGGGAGGCCAACAGCAGCGGGTTTCCATTGCCCGGGCACTGATGAACGAAGCGCCGGTCATTCTTGCCGACGAACCCACCGGGGCCCTCGACAGCCGCAGTGGCGAAGAGGTGCTGGAACTGCTTGACGAGCTGCATCGCCAAGGGGTGACGGTGATTCTGATCACCCACGATGCCCAGGTGGCGGCTCGTGCCCGGCGGGTGATTCAGATCAGCGATGGCCGTATTGTCAGCGACAGCGGCAGCGATCCGGTGGATACCGTTCCAGTGGCGCCCGGCAGCACTGGCCGCGACGGTCAGTTGCGGTTCGGTGCCGCGCTGGAAGAAGCGGTGCATATGGCGCTGCGTTCCTTGCGGGCCAATCTGTTCCGTAGCGTGCTTACGCTGTTGGGGGTGGTAATCGGGGTCGCTGCAGTGGTGGCACTGATGGCGTTGGGAGAAGGCAGCAAGCAGCAGGTGCTCAACAGCATCGAGGCCCAGGGTACCAATCTGCTGACGGTGCGGCCGCCGCCGGGGCGCATGCGCGACGGCAGTGAAAACGCCACCATGACCCGCGACGATGCCCTGGCGCTGGTGGGTCTGCCCCATGTGGTTGAAGTCGTGTCCGAGCGGCGCAGCAGCGGCAACCTGCGCTTTGGCAGCCGCGACTACCGCACCGAGATCAACGGTGTCGACGAGGGTTATTCGCGGGCCCGGGACTGGCCCATGGCCGCTGGTACTTTTTTCAGCGAAGACGATGTCGCTCGCTACACCTCGGTCATGGTGTTGGGGCAGACCGTGGTGGACAACTTGTTCGAGCCCGGCCAGAACCCGATTGGCAGTTATGTGCTGGTACAGAATGCCCTGTTCCAGGTTATCGGTGTGCTGGCGGCCAAGGGCGCCGGCTCGTGGGGCAATGACATGGATGATGTGGCGCTGGTGCCGGTGACTACTGGCGCGCTGCGCCTCTACGGCGGTACGCATTTGAGCAATATCACTGTGAAGGTAGACAGCAGCGACAATGTTGCCATGGCAGAGGAACTGATGATGAAGCAGCTTGCCAGCCGCCGCCCGGGAGAAGAGTTCTCGGTGCGCAACACGGCGTCGCTGCTGGAGACCGTATCGGCCACCCAGAACACCATGGCGCTGCTGCTTGGCTCGGTGGCAGCCATCTCTCTGCTGGTGGGCGGTATCGGGGTGATGAACATTATGTTGGTGAGCGTTACCGAGCGCACCCGTGAAATCGGTGTGCGGATGGCTACCGGCGCGCGCGGGCGCGATATCCTGCTGCAATTCAATATCGAGGCTGTCGTGGTGTGCTGTATCGGCGGTCTGCTCGGCATCGCTTGTGGCGTAGCCATCGCCAATGGCCTCGGCTATATCGGGCAGGCGGCGGTGTTCACCCCGATGCCTTCAGTTCTGGCGTTTGGCTGTGCCCTGGCCACCGGGCTGATCTTTGGTTATCTGCCGGCGCGCAAAGCGGCGCGGCTTGATCCTGTAACGGCGCTGGCCACTGAATGAGATGATATGACAGTGAAATCTTTTCGATACAACCACTATCTGGTGGTACCTGCTCTGACAGCAGCACTGCTGGCAGGTTGCGCCAGCTCTCCTGCGCCCCGGTTCGATGCCGAGCGGGTCGTGCCTGATAGCTGGCATGGAGTGAAGGAGACGACCGCGCTGAGCGAGCCGCTGGAAGGCGGCTGGTGGGCCAGCTTCAACAGTCCTGAGCTAAACGAGTTGATGGCGCGCGCCATGGCGGACAGCTTTACCTTGCAGGCTTCCCTCGAACGAATCGAGCAGGCGCGCTCACGGCTGACCAGCAGTCGTGCAGCGCTGTTCCCGCAGCTCGATGCTGGCTACAGCTTCAGCCGCAGCGACCAGTGGCAGGGCGGTAATCGCACCGGCAGCAGCGAGTCGGACCGCCTGAATATCGGTGCCAGCTATGAGGTGGATCTGTGGGGCAGGGTGCGCGCCGGGGTGCGGTCGTCCCTGGCAGCGCTGGAGTCCAGTGAGTACGCCCATCTCGGTGCCCGTCTCAGTTTGCAGGCGGAGTTGGCGGGGGCCTATTTGCAGTGGCTGGCAGCCCAGGACCGGCTGCGCTACGCCCGCGACAGTCTGACTGCCAGTGAAGAGGTGCTGCGGCTGATCGAGCTGCAGTTTCGTGAAGGCAGTGCCTCGCAGCTGGAGCTGGTGCAGCAACAGGCCGCTGTAGCTAGTCAGCGCACCCAAATTCACGATCTTGAAAATGCGCGCCAGCAGATCGCCTATGCGTTGGCAGCGCTGATCGGCCAGCCGCCGGGCACCCTGGAGTTGCGCGGCGACTCTCTGGCCGCTATCACTCTGCCCGCGGTGGAGCCAGAGCAGCCCGCCGACTTGCTGCGCCGCCGCCCCGATCTGTTACAGGCGGAACAGCAGTTGGTCGCGGCCAATGCCAATGTCGATGCAGCGCGGGCGGCACTGTTTCCGAGCCTGCGCTTGTCCGCCAGTGCCAATGCCGGCGCCTTGCTGACTGGAGGCGCGTCTGCCACCGCATCGGCGCTGGGGGCCAGTCTTGCTCAGCCGCTATTTCAGGGTGGGCGGCTGCGGGCCGATATTGCCGCCGCCCAGTCCAGTGAGAGAGAAGTGCTGGCGAGTTACTACCAGACAGCGCTGCAAGCTATTCTGGAAGTGGAAAACGTGCTCGCGGACCTCGATACCCAGGGCCGCAATAGCGAGCTTGAAGCGCATAGCCTGGCCCTGGCGGAGCGCGCCTATGAACTGGCCGACCTGCGCTACCGCAGTGGTGCCGCAGACTATCTCACCTTGCTCGATGCCCAGCGCAGCCTGATCAGCCGCCA
>JALNZZ010000010.1 GCA_023229065.1 Porticoccaceae bacterium | reverse complement strand
GTCGCCGGTAGCATCGGCAGCATCACGCGACGACATCGCCCACATCCCCAGCGCCGCCACCCCGCCCACGACCAACCCCGGCACCCCGCCTACCGCCGCCAACAGGCCACGGCCAGCGGTGGCCAGCTTCCCTGTCGCCCCGGCAGTGGCGCGCAGGCTGGCTCCCAGGGCATCCACCGATTGCTTATGCGCGGTCTGAGCCATAACGACCCGCGCACGCAGTTCCATCAACACCAGGCCATGCACCTTGGCCGCCTGGGCCGCCGCCAGCTCGGCCTTGGTCTGCATCAGCAGGCCCGAGGTACGCGCCGACTCGGCTTGTGCTGCGCGCACGATGGCCGGGGGCATCGCCAGAGTGGCCTGGATGTTTGCCAGCTTGGCCTGGGTGGCGGCCATCACGGCAGGGGTCAGCTTAGCGGCCATTGCAACGCTCAGCACCTGGATGGTCGTTACCACATGTCCGGCCTCGACCATCTCCGTCATGGTTTCCACCAGGCTGGCCAGGGGCTTGGTGGTGCGATCACTCATCTCAAACAGATCGCCAATAGCGTTTCGCAGCGCAGAGAGGGCCCCGCCCAGGGTGTCACGCGCCGCTTGTGCCGACCCACCAAACTGGGTTTCCAGCTCAGCCAGGATCAGACGCTGGGCTTCGGCGACATGTCCGGTCTCAACAAGCTCCTTTACCAGCGCACGCTGGCTATCGCTAAGCTGCACCCCGGCACGATTGAGCGCAGTGATCCCCTGGATCGGATCGTTGAGTGCCTTACCCACCTGGATCGCCGCGCTTTGCAGATCCATACGCAGTGCGGTGGCCATGTCCAGAATACCGCGCTGCGCAGCGACAAACTGATCACCACGCACACGGGTAAACGTGGCCAACACCGTTTGCATCTGCATCACGGTTTCATCGCCATAGGTGGTGATCTTCTGCAAGGCAGCCGCCTGCTTGGCCATTTCCCCCGCCGTGAACCCGGCAGCCATACCAGTAGAGCGGGTCACCGCCTCCAGCTGGGCCATCGCCTGCTCTTGCTTGATGGTGTTATCCAGGAAGGACCGGAACCCCTGCACACCCAGGAATCCCAGCAAGTAGACATGGGCGCGGCGCACCGTATTGGCCAGAGCATCAGACTGCTGCGACATCTCGCGCATCCCTTGCGCACCCTGTGTAGCTGCCTGACCAGCCCCGAGACTGGCGCGTGAAAAACGATCCACCTCTTCACGACTGACCTTGACCTTCCCGGTCAAGCCGCTATTATCAGCAGTCAATCGTATTTTCAGTTCAAGGTCGCTCATGCTTCAGTTCGCCGCTATGTTATTTTTACTGGGGTTTGCCCTCACGCTGGGCGGCGCATCCGTGGGTGTGTGGCTCCTGCTGGCAGGGGTGCTTGCCCTGCTGTGCTCCAGGCTTTGGTGGGTGGCATTCTTAGGCCTGTGGCTTGACTTGGGTTAATCACTCCTTCTCCCGCAACACCCGCAGCACCTCACCCTCCATAATGCGTAGCCTATCCAGCGTGTCGGACTGATCGTCCACCGCCCGCATCCGCATCACGCTTTCCACCGCCGAGTAATCCAGCCCGGTGGGTTGCCCTGCCATCCCGGCGTATCGCCACTGGGTGGCACAGCGGATGAACACCTGCACCGTCTCCCAGTTTTCCGGCAACACCCAATGATCCGTGTCCTCCTGTGCCTCGGCGGGCAATGCCTCGGGGGGTAAACCAAACGCGGCCAGGTCGGCCTCCATTTCCGCGCTGCTGGGCTTGCCTCCCTCAGCCCAGTGCTGCGCGGCGGCGACTAGATCCGCGCTCGGTTCTTTTTTCCAATACTCTCCTGATACGCCGCCACCAGCGCCATGCTCACGGCAGGGTCGTCCTTCAGCGCATCGAGCAGGGCCTTGCCTTGCAGTGCCTGGCCATCTTCACCGGGCACCTCGATCCCTTCCACGCCAACCAGCACCAGATCCAACATGGGGGTATCCATCGCCGCCGGATCACGCATCGCGCCATTGCTCAGCACCTTGAATGTGGCCTTGAATGTACCGGTATGCTCCGCGCCGTCCTCGCCGTACACTGTGACCGTCACGGGGTACTTATAAGTACGCTGGGTATTGAGTTTGAACATGGGTTTTCACTCCGTAAAAAGGTTATTTAACGAACCGTAATCACCAGCTCATCATTGCCGGTGTCGGGGTTGATGGTCAGCGGCACAGAGAGCATCTGCACGCCATTAAGATCCTGCTCGGTGGGGCTACCGGTGCCCACCTTGGGCGCGGCGAATTCGATGATATTGCCCGCCGTGGTGCCGTGGGTGAGGGCCAGCGCCCCCAGTGAGGCATCACGGGCCTTGGTATAGAGATCCAAGGTGGCCAGCTCCGGCTCCTGCACCACCACCGTACCGCTCGGCTTGCGATCCACCACCAGGATGGACGAAGCAGGCCCCACTACCTGGTGCTTGACCGTTTCCACCGCCATGTCGATATCCAACTGGCTAAACGACAGCGCCACCCCGTGCAGGCTAAAGGTGGGCGTGTTGGTGGAGGTCACAGGCAGCGGCGCTTGCCAGGCGGTGTAATCCGCCGTGGGCAGGGCTGCCTGGCTAATGGGCGCGAACAGGCCCAGGTATTTGAACTTGAGCACCGGGATCTGATTGGTGCTCAGGCCAAATGCCACACTGCCCCGGCCCCCGGTGAACTTGTGCAAAATGCCGTCACGGTGTACGTATACAGACAGCGACTCTTCCTCATCCGAAATGGGGTTGTATTGCACATCCACCCCGGCAGCGGTGGTCTCGGCAAAGCCGCAGCCGCGCAGCAGCGGCCCCCAAGAAGGGGCGGTACCGGCAGCGCCAGCGCCAGCAAGCTCAACCTCCAATTCCAGCTCCACATGTTTCTCGCCTGCGATCTGCTGGGCATTGCCGTAGTAGTCGCGGATCAGCTCACGCGCGATATCGTCGCCTGCCAGCGGGGTCACCGACACCGAGCGACACAGGATCGCATTGGCCGCCCCAGTGGGCGCGGCATCGGTGCCATAGGTGGTTTCGATCTTCGCCAGCACCGCACGGCGCTTCATCTTGAATGCAGACATGGTTTACTCCTTGCTCTTTTGGCTGGTGGCCTTGGCCGGTTGCGCCGGTTGCGGCTTGCCTTGGGCCTGCCCGGCAGGCACCACGGCCCCGTCTTGCTCGCGGCGGTATTGCCCGCCCTTGCTCGGTAGTGTTTTGTTGCTCATGTGGCCCTCCAATAAGTTGCCGTGGTGTAACTGTCCATCCAGAAATAAAACCCGTTTTGCATCGACACCAAGCGGCCCCCGGCATACTCCAGCGGCTCGGCCTCGGCAGCCGGTGCCCAGCCGTACAGCGCATCGCGCACCTGTAGGCTGAGCGCCTCGGCCTCATCGGAGCTATCGCCCTGGCGCGGGTCGCGCACATTGCGCACCACCAGCACTACCCCCAGGCGCACCCCGATCCGCTGGGTGATGAAGTTCGCCCCCTCGTTGGGGCTGGCCTGCTGGGCCTCGCGAAACACATACGCCGCCGGGGCCGATACCCGCCCACCCAACACCGCATCCAGCGAGGCCGCCCCGGCCACCTCTCGCAGATCGGGGAGCTGCTCACGCAGTCGGGTCTCGACAGATTGACGCAGGGTCACGGGGTCACCAAAATCGGTTGTTCGATCACAATCGGATCGTTATAAAGCGGCTGCTCGATCACAATCGGATCGTTATACGGCGGCTGCTCAATCACGATGGGATCGTTATACGGTGGCTGCTCCACCACCAATGGCGACGGCTGCTGCACCACCGTGGGCGACATCGCAACATCCCCCACCCGACGGCCCACCACATCGGCCAGGCCGATGGCGGCCTGCCCACCCAGATAGATCGGCGCGGCGATACGCAGCGCATCGCCCAGCAACGACCAACCCGGATGATGCGCCTCGCGGTACATCTGCACGCCGCCAACTCCCAACGGCGCATATACGCTAAACTGAGCCACCCCATGCAGAGAGATGGTCTCCCCCGGTTGTGCCACCATCTGCACCAGAGGCCGACCCAGTGCGGACTGTTGTGCCTCATAATGCAAGCGTGCCACCTCAGTAGACGGGCCACTGGCACACCCGACCAGGCCCAGCACCGCGATCACAAATACCATCTTACGCATCACATCCTCCAAAACGCTGAGCCCACTGGCGCACCTGCTCGGCCCGCTGGCAATCCGCCAAAAACGACTCCCGGCAATGATCCGCCTGCCAGAAAAACACCCCATTCAGCACCGTGCGCAGTGCAGACCAACCCGCATGCCCCATCACGTGCCCACGATGTGCGCGGGCGCTCAGGGTCTCGTCCGGGTGGCCACCCAACAGGGCATTGCCAAGTTGGGAGATAGCGGTGGCGAGGTTGATGAGGTAGTCCATTACAAAAAACCTCCCTGTCCTCGACCCCACACACGGCCACCGGATTCCATCTGTGCGCCACTTGCCGCAGTCGGTTTGCTGCCATCGGTAGCGGGGCCGATCTGCACCTTGCCCTCAGCGGCCAGACGCAGGAACTTGATCGCATCCTGGTACCGTCGCTCCACCTGTGGCACCTCTATATCGTCGTGCAGGCGAAAGCGGGCTATGTCGCAGGCATACACAGTGAGGATCGGCGGGGTGCTGGATAGCGGCAGCCGGTAGCGACCGCCCAGGTAGCCGTCAATCTCGGCAGCGGCATCGGCAATGGCCTGGTTCAGCACCGCATCATCGATCACCCCGGCAGCTACACGGTCGGTGAGCTGGATCAACTCATCCTCGCCGTAGCGGTCGATCATGTTCTGTTTGGTGTTGTAGGCCATTGCCAGTTACCTCAGCCTTCGATCTCGATTTCCGTTACCACCAGGCGCGGCTCTTCCATCAGCTGCTTAACCTGCTCATCGGTCAGTGCATCGCGGCGCACCTCGGTAATACCGCTCCATGCGCGTCCGGCGCGACGAAAGCCATCCTTGCCAGCGGTCACACGAAGACCCGGTACTTTCTTGGTTGTTTGATTTGCAGCCATGATTCAAATCCTCTCTCTTGCATTCAGTCCCTGGGGAGGATCATGTCTCCCCAGGATTCAGTCACACTAGGGCGATGCCCTGTCGCCGTGATTAGGCAGCGCCAGTGCTGCCGTAGGAGAGCTGCCAGAAGCCATACAGACCAGTGGCACGCGCCTCGGCTCCGAACTTGAACTCGCCCTTGTTGAATACATCGTCGTTGTCCATGCCGGTCTGCTGCACGAACACCGGCTTCTTGCGCATCTGCACAATAAAGGGCTTCACGCTCTGCTTGCTGGTCACGTGCAGCATCCAGCGGTTGTCGGTGATGGTGGGGTTCACCAACACCTTGGCGGTGCCCTTGTAGGGGTTGGGGCTGTTGTCCTGCAGCTTGTCCGCCTCGCAGAGGATCTTGGCAACGGCTTCCTGCGCAGGGCCCACCTCCAGGGTATCGGGCACCAGGCGCAGCGGCATGCCCTCGCTATCGGTAAATCCCATCACCGCCTGACGACCCGCCCCGTAGCTGGCCTTGGCACCGGCCAGGTCGGCGGCAGAGAGCGCCGCCGTTCCCTTGTTGGAGACCGAAGCCCCGTTCACGGGATGGTCGGTATCGTAGAAGTACTGGCCATCCCAGCACTCGGATACAAAGGCATTGGCTTTGAGGTCATCCACAATGATGTCGTGCAGCTCACCGGCAGACTCGCCAGCACTCATTGCCTGCGGGCTGTAAATGCCCAGCGCATCGTCCTCGATGTCATCACGCTTCACCGCAATGGTGGCTTCCCAGCTTTCGTTCTTCTTGTAGTACTTCCCGGCCTCAATGGATTTAATCTGCTTGTCGCCAACCCACTTGCGCATCTTCGGGAAGCGGCTCAGCCAGGCATAATCCTCGCCTGCGCCGGTGGAGGGCACCTCCATCGCGGTCGCCTGCCAGTTGCCGGTCTGCGCCTTTAATGCGTTGTTGAAGATGGTTTTAAGGCCGGTAAACACCCGGTTCAGTGCATCACGGTTCACGATCATCGTCATTACTCCTCGTTAATCAAAATATGCCGGGGTGTTACAGGCCCATGCGAACCCATACGCCGTCGGCATCCACCCCGACCACCTTACCGGCGGCAGAGCGAGTGCTCGTGCCGTCGGTCTTGGCCACGGTCTGGTCGTCGACGATGTAACAGGTATCGCCAATCTCGGCAGCGGTGATCTCATCGGCGCTGGCGCTGTTGGCGAACTGGAACACACCCTGTTCCACATCCACAAACAAGTCACCATCCGCACCGGCAGAGTTATCCACCTGCTCATTCGCACGGCCCGCGCACACCTGCCCGGTTGCCGTGGCACCCGGGGTGGCATAGCCGGTGGCGTTGAGCATCACCAGGCTTCCGGCAAAGATCTTCTTGCTGGCAGCCACTGGCAGGTGGAACACCTCGCCAATACGTTTCGGCGTGTTACGGTCTTTGGTCAATGCAGTCATGGGTTTTCTCCGTTACGTTAATCAGGCAGGTTGCTAGTGGCTATCAACCGCCAGCCAGGGTCTTCTTGTACTCCTCAGGGTCAATACCCATCTGGGCACACAGGGCAGCCGAATCTGCATCCAGCTCGCCTTCGGCATCAGTGCCAGGCGGTTTACCCTGGGTCTGAGTGCTCTTCAAGGCGGCAATGGCCGGGGTCTTCTCCAGATAAGCCTTGAGCCCGACGATATCGGCCTCGCCATACTGGCGCGCCCACGCCTCCTGGTCGGGGTGCAACTTGCCACTGCTCAGACCAACCTCCACCAACTCATCCACATCCTTTTTGGTGTTCTCGGTCTTCAGAGTGGCCACCTCGCCCTTGAGCGCCTCAAACGCCTCAATTGGCACATACTTGGACGGGTCGGGGGTTTGGTTGGTAGTGGCCTTCAGCGCAGCAACGGCAGCCACCACATCGGCATCATCCGCCAGCTGCAGGTTGCTACGCAGCGCACTGGCGGCAGAGGCCTCGGCCTTCAGCGCAACCAGACCGGCTTCAATTTGTTCGTCGGTGGCGTTCGCAGCCAGGCCGAGTAGCTGGATCAATTGTTCACGTTTCACGGGGTTCTCCTCTTCAGGTTGTTCGGTTATGTCCATGGATGGGCGGTATTCCGGCGCGCCAGGAGGCAGCGCGCCGGTGAGCGAAAAACGGGCGGCAGCCATCGCGGTCAAGTCAGAAAGACCTTCAATGGCAGGAAAGTTGGTGAGGGCGGCCATCAGAATGGCCAGAACATGTCCGGTGGTTTTGTCGTAAGCAATCACGGGGGAGATGTAGCGGTATTCCTTCGCGGTGATCGCCGCCTTGGCGGCCTCCGTCCATTCGATACCGGTGGCGAACAAGCCCTGGTCTTCGCGCCACTGCAACCCGGCCCCCTTGAACCAGCCACTGGCCGGGGCAGGCTGGCCGTTCTCGCTGGCGTGCAGGGTCTGGTGCTCGTAGTCGATCACAAAGTCGCCAGCCGTGGCCAGCGCCGTAGCGATCACCCGCTCGGCAATGCCTGCATCAATCAGCCAGCCAGTGGGCACATCAAAGGGACGGCCATCCCGCGCACGAAAGCGCCCGGCAGGGGTGAGCTGGATCTCCGTCGGCACACGGCCGTTCAGATCAACAACGCACGCCGCTACCGCGACGGTGCCGGTGCCGGTGCCGGACTGGCGCTTGAAAGCGTGATGTGGATGTGGATGCGAGTACATGGGGCCATTGTGCTGGCCCCGCGCGGGTGGGTGGGATTAAAGGGTTTTAATCTATTGTGCTAATGCAGGTTTAAGATGCTCGGCGGCTTTCCATTGCTTTCAACTTTGCTGCTATCACTAAACCTTTCCAGTGATACCCTCCGTTCTTCTAGTTGACGTTTTCTTACTCTCAGGTCGCGATGAATGTTATCCACGATTCTCGACCAGCGTAACCATGATAGTACTACGAACATTGTGTAGCAGACTACACCAACGGGGATAGCCGAAATAACATCAGGGAAAACTGTCACGAGAGAGTGGGCGGCACCATTCGATATATCAATACCTACACTCCAACTCTTTACGACGGGAGTAATCTGTGGAAAAAAAAATAAAACCACCCCCATAAGCAGGGATGTGACGATTACATGACGCAGCTTGACGGATAACTTATTTGCTACAGCCAACCGGTTGCTCAAGATTCTCCAGCCTTCTGTGCCTTCTGCATCCTTAAGCAAGTCATCCAGTTTTTTTTGTAAAAAACCGAATAGTGTAACAACGATAAGAACAAGAGATATTAGCCATCTCGACATATCATTTAACGCATCAAGTATTCCAGCTGGCAACAGCACTCCCCCGACAATAGTCGGCAAAAGGAAAGAGACAGCCGCCAGTATCACCCATGCCATTATGCCAGAACCGTGTTTTCACTTATGTATTTATTAAGCCATCGTTCCATGTTGTGGAAGATATCCTCAACATCAGGCACTCCATTCCAATGAACAATTCGTAGCAGTCACACAATACACTACCGCCTACCAATGCCCTTGACAACAATATTCCGAGGACGTAGGCTTTGGTCACGAGGCGTCGAATCCTCTTCACAGGCGGGCACCACCGCTACCGACATGGTGGTTTTTTTGTGCCCGAAAAAAGTCAGTTCATTGTCGGGAGGCTGGGTAATACAAGACCCTTCGGGGAAATATCCAGGCCTGTCCTGTGCAGGTTCGAACCTCCCGACACCCTTAACCGGGTATTTAACTTCGAATATCACAGGAGGCCATCATGGCTAAGATACACGAAAGACCTATCGACGTAGCCCACCGCTGCTCATCCCACCTTCACGCCATCACCGATCTCATTGCTCAGGCCGCTGCCGACGGCGGCAGAAGCATGGAGCTGGTCAATCCTGATAAACAGGCCGTACTCCTTGATGTCATTCTCACCGAGCTGGATGACGCGCTGGACAAGATCGCCAGCCAGTTGCACCAGCCGCAGCTACGCACCGTTCAAGGAGGTGCGCAATGAATATGTCAGCATTAGATAAAGCAAGAGAGGCGCAGCGGGCCAAGCGTGAGGCGGGCGAGATCGAGATCCTGGATCCCATCGAGAAGTCCAGGCGTAAGCCTGACTCGCTGCGGCTAGCAATCAACGGCAAATGCTGGGATTGTATTGGCGGGGCATCGGATCCAGGGCCACGGCAGCGGATACGCGACTGTCCGTGCACTGACTGCACGCTGTATCAGGTAAGACCCTACCAGAACGTCAAAGGACGGCCTTCATATCTCGATGTGGATGACGCACCCCACGATGAGGGTTAGGGTTGTTTTTTAAACAGCGATTAAATGTCGTTACAACACACGAAACGGCCTAACGTAAAAAAACCATACCCAACTACCACCCACCCCCATTAGCGGCTGCTCGTGGCCGCTAATGGCCTTTCCTGGTATCACACCCTCCCGCCACGCCCCGCCACCCATTTAACCCCCGTTTAAATTCGCCACCAGCCGTTTAACAGCGCAAACCCCATACCCTACAGGCACCCCAGCCGCCCCAGCGGCTTAGAACGCCTCTCAGGCGCTCGTCCCATCACGCCCCCATCGCCCGCGCCAGGTGCCCCTCCAGGATGGCCAGCACCTCCTTGCGGTCTGCCTCGCTCAAGCCCAGCCATTCACGCTGGGGTATCCTGGCCTCGGGGCGACCAACCTCAGCGGTTGATTGCGCTCTCCAGGTGCGCCTGGATAATCTCCATGATGGTGTCCTGGGCGTTGCTGCTCAAGGTGCCGGTTGCATCGAACGGCAGGAACGGGCGGGCGGGTATGGCCTTGTTGGGGATCATGCTTTGGGGGGATGTTTTTCCGCCGAATTGGTGCATGGCTGCGTAGGGCTTGTTGCTGCCGATCCATGCGGATTGGCCATCGTGCCCGGTTTGCACGGAGGCGGCCAGGCCCCCGGCGCTGAGCTGGAGCTTCTTGCCTGGCCATTTGCCCATGCGTTCGCGGAGCATCTTGGTGGTGTCTCTCAGATCTGGCCATTTTCCACCGGGGCCTGTCTCTGTTTGAAACTGGCGCTCGGATTCGGAGGCCAGTGCCTGGGCGATATTGGCCATCGCTGGGCTCATGTTGCTGGTGGCTTGCTGCAGGCGAGCCAGAGCGGTCAATACTGCCTGGGAATCTATATCGATTTGAAACATGGCACGGATTCTCCTAGACTGTCCTTATGGTTCGGCAGTGAGTAGAGTCGCTCCTTGGAGGCGAGGCGCATGAGGCCGTTACGGTAGGTAGGGTTGTGAAGCCCCCTCGTAAGCTCATGGGCTCTATGGGGTTCAAGTCCCCCGCTCACTGCTGAATCACCTTCAATTGCCCACCCCGAATAGCCCCCTCAATATCATCACTGATAGCCTTGTGAATGGTGTCTATCTGGCCATTTGGCGCAATAACAATCTTGACTACTTGGTCACCCTGCCGCTTCACAGCGACAATGTTTTTGCTATGAGTATCGATATACCATTGGTCTACGTGCTGGATGAGTTGAGGGAGCCCGCTCCACTCAGAGTGCGCCAACGAATCTCCAGATTGTATGTGTCGCTGAGATTTCTTCCCCACGATCAGCCTGTCAGGTACATACAGCACGGGCTCTTCTATCACGGCTTTTCTTGCTAACCAATACGGCAATATACCTACTGTCATGGTTTGGCCTTGTGTCCGTGCAAAGTCGAGCGTGTTGGCCACAAAGCCTTCCCATGCCTTGAGGCGTGTGGGTGAGAGCACGGCCTTTTGCACCATGGCAAAGCCTGCTTCATCCCCCAGTGCGCTGACGGCCTTCTGGGCCAGGTGTTTGTCCATCCAGTGACCGGCCAGCGGGCTGCTGTTAAAGCCGGGGTCGGTCCACATAACGGTGGGCTTGCCGTCGGGGCCTGTGGTGCGGATACCGGTCTGGGTGGTTTTGAACAGCTCCCCGGTGCGTTTGTTCAGCCCTGCATCCACTTCACGGGTGAGCAGCCGCCCCTCGGAGGATTGCACGGTCAGACCTTCGCGCTGGAGCTGGCCAGCGCTGAGGGCGCGGGTACGGCAGCGGCAGTTGAAGCCGTTGGGCGGTGTAATGCTGGCCCATACCGGATCATCTTTGCGAAACACCTGGCCATTGAGGGCGGCATGGCTGTGGCGTGTGGCGGCGTCCATCACGGCGACATATTGCAGGTAGGGAAAGGCATCTGCCTCTTGCTGTGCCTGGGCACGCCCGGCCATATAGGCCGACTGCATATTGGTTTGGTAGATGGTTTTGAGGCGGCGGGGGCTACCCAGTTGCACCATCTCGGCATTGCCTTGGCTATCGACAATGACCTGTTTACCCCACCAGCCCTTTTTTTGCAGCAGCGGGGTGAGATCATCGCTGAACTGGCGCAGTGTTTTCCCTTCCTTGAGGGCATCCAGCAGCCCGCCGCGCACGTCCTGCAGGATATCCATGCGCATGCCCTTGGCCATAGTGAAGGCGCGGGCATGAGCTTGGTCGAGCATTTCCGCCCAACTCCAGGTGATCCGCATGCCCTTGCTGCGCAGCCAGCCCACGGCGGCTTCAGGCTCCATGCCAAACAGGGCGCGTAATGTCCCATCAGGCATTGGCATTGAGCCGTCCCCACATCTGTGCCGCCCACAGTAGCTTGGCCAGCTTTTCTTCTAGTTGGCCCTCGTCAGCCTCTGGATAGTGCTCGGCCAGCCAGCCCATGAAGGCCTCGGGGTCGTCGTCTTGCTCCAGGCGTTGGATGATAGGGGCCAGCACGGCCTGCATCTGGGCGTTGAGATCGTCGCTATTGAGACTGGATAGGATCTTATCCAGTTCGACCTGATTGCTGTTGTCAGATTCTGATCCTGACTTCAGCGCGGCGATCCCTCTCAGCGGGGCAAGCGGGGGAGGGGTCGGCTTCTTCTGCCAGCCCTCGCCATAGGTCTCCTGCACATACTCTTCGGTAGGCTCAAAGCCCATCTGATAGATCTTGCTGTCCCGCTCGGCGCGGGTGTTCATGTCTTCTTCTTCGTCGGTCTCGAAGCGGAAGCGGGGGCAGCGGCGCAGGCTGTGAATGCCGCCCACGTTCAGTGCCACGATGGGGAAGATCAGATCACGGGTCAGCGTGCTGGCCACCTGCTTGGCATCCGCCACCAGCAGATCGCGCCGCACCTCGTTGTGCACATTACCCAGGGCATTGGTGTTGGTGCCCTCGCCAGTACCGGAAGTGAGCGTACCCCCAAGGATGGCCTTGGACTGACTGCGCTCGCACCAGTCCATCATTACCTCAAAGGGATCGGCAGCACCCTTGGCCGCTTCCTTGAACTCAATGCCCATGCCCTCGGGAATGATACCGGCGGCGGCGTGACCGATGTTCACCACCGCACGCAGCAGGGTGGCTTTCTCGGTATCGGTGGCACCGGTTGGGTAGGTGCCCAGGCGCAGCGGCAGGCCGTAGATCTCCAGGAACTCGGCCAGGTCACGCAGGCTGTAGTTCTTGAACAGGAACGGCCAGGCCAGTACCCGGTGCAGGCCGCTGCGGGTAATGTAGCCGCTGCGCGCCTGGTGGCGGTGCACAATCCAGGTGAAGGGCTGTAGCGGGTCGCCATCCATCGTCACGCCACGCAGGCGCAGCTCGCTACGGGTCTCCTGGTCAACAGTGAACCAGCGGTGTGGCCGAAAGTCGATCGCATCCGGCAGCCACTCCTTGCCCAGGCGCTGCCATGTGATCTCCTGGCAGGAATACCCGTGACCGATGGCGCTGGCCATATTGAGAATCACGTCCTCCAGGTTCTGCATGTCATGCAGGATCTCGCGCACCAGGTCGGCAGCACGCTCCTCGTGCTTGTCGGCATTGCGCGGGGGCGCGATATCCCAGTCCAGCCCCAGCAGCGAGAGCTTGCGCTTTTGCATCTCGGCGAAGATGTGCGCGTCCTTCTCTTCCATGTCGTCAAACAGATCGCACTGGGCCAGCATGTCGCCCTGTTCAGCAGCCTGCAGGATACTGGCCAGCCGGGGCGGGGTGAGGCCACGGGTCGGGTGCTCGGCGAACTCCTGGTGCAAAGACCCCACGCGGGCCGTCTGCGGTTCGCCCTGAATGTCCGCCAGGCGGAACGGCTCGCCGGTACGTGGATCGAGGATGCGTGATTCAGCCATGGGTTTTACTCCGAATGATTTTATCTAACTGACCGGATGTCACTTCCCTGGCCCCGGCGCAGCGTGCCGCTTGAAGCTGGGTGCCGCCGATACGCACAATCCCTTCATGGATCACACGCGCAGGTATGCCGATGGATCGACAGAACTTCAGCAACTCCTTGTCGCCATCCGCCCCAGGGTGCGAAGAGATCAGCCGGGCAATGTGAAGGCGGCGCTGGCCCTGGGTATGCGGAAACGGCGTCTCAAATAGCAATGCCATCACCAACCCCCTGAGCCGCTATAGCCGATGTCCGAGTCGTCGTCGATATCGTCCCATTGTGATTTCGCACTGGGGGCGGGTGTCCACTCGGCTTTCCATGTCGGCCCGCTGGCAGCATAGATCCCAAGGAACGCGGCCCACGCACGGTCAGCATGCCCGTCGCCACCCTCCACATCGAAGCGGACATTGCCCGCCGGGGTGGTGACCTTCTTCAGGCTGTGCAGGTCAGCACGAATAGCATCATCACCCAGAGGGATGCGCACCTTGCGATCCTCGAACGCCTCCTTGGCGAGATTGGCCATGTGCTGCTTACTGTCGCCGGTGAACATCACCCCCTCAACGCGCATCGCGCCATAACGGTGCTGCGCATCCTCCACGGGCTTTTCACCCATGCCGGTCTGATCCATGCAGATCCGCACAGGGTTGTATTTGGTCACCAGCTCATCCAACACCTGATCCTGCACTCGGAAGGTAGCCCGCTTGAGCGTCACCACCTCGCGTGTCCACAGCACGTCGCCGACACGCTCCCACACCCACGCCACCCAGAGATCCTTTTTGCGCCCGATGTCGTTGCCGATATAGATCGGGCCACTCCCGGCTGTTGCGGGGTCTCCTGCGCTGTCGTGCTCGACGGCATTGATCAGGTCATAGGAGAGCCAGGCGCTGGCCTCATCCAGCCAGTTCAGCTCAAACTCCTGAGACCAGGCATCCTCATCCTTGAGGCCGGTGCGCAACTCATCGACGTTGCGCGGCAGCCCGTCGGCCACCGCCTGATAGATATCCACCGTGTGCCGCGACCAGGCAGCATCTTCGCCGGTCATCAGCTCATAAAACTTGTTGCCCTTGCCGTTGGGGGTGGAGACCACGCGCAGCTTCCACCCGGCAGAGATCACCGGGAACAACGCCATCCAAATCTTGCGGCTGTCCGCATGAAAGGCGAACTCATCCAGGAAGACATTAGCGGAGAAGCCGCGCGCGGTGTCCGGGTTGGCTGGCAGGGCGGTGATGCGCGAGCCGCCCGGCAGCGTTACCTCCAGCGATTTCACCTTTGCCTCTTCGTGCTCCAGCTCCAGGTATTCAAAGGCAGCTTGCACCGCCTTTAAATGCTGTTTAACCCCTTCCTCCATCGCCTCCCGTGCCTGGCGCTCACCGCGAGACAGGATCACCCAGCGGGCGCGCTTGCCCTCAGCCTCGGCCCGCAGGCAGTCGAGCACCAGCTCTAGCGTGGTGGTAAAGGTCTTGCCGGTCTGACGCGCAAACATCCCGACCTTGAAGCGGCTCTGGTCGGCCAGCCATTTGCGCTGATAGGGGTAAAGCATCGGTGTACTCATACCCCGTAGGACTCCCGTATGATGTCGTTGAGTCGTTTCAGGGTGATGGCGCCACCCTTGGCATCGCCCTTAACCTTCTCGGCCAACTCCTCAGCAGCCTTGGCGCGCTCCTGCCTGCGGATCTCCTCCTCACGTTTCACGTTCTCACTGGCGGCCTTCTCCAGGCGCACCACGCTCAGGGAAAGCTCCTTGAGCATGGAGATCACCCCCGCCCGGTCTTCGATGCTGGCGGCCACCACGGCATCGTCCTGCAGCTGCATACTCATATCGAATGCCAGGGTGCGCAGGATCTCATTCACCAGGTGGCCAAGCTGGCCCTGGGGCGTAGCACCCAGCTTGCCGATCCACATCTCAGCCACCGCACGGGATTGGCGCAGCCGTTCACCCACCTGCTCCATGCGCCGGGAGTAGCGATTCACCGCGCTCTTGCTCACCCGTTCCGGGTGGCCCTGCTCTGCGAGGATGGCGTTAATCCGAACCGTGGCATCCATCTGCGACACACGCGGATCACGCAACAGCGCCTGCAGCTGCTCCAGGATATCGGGCGGTAACTGCTCAACGGTGGAGGGACGGGCCATCGGTTACTCCGTGAAGTGCACGTTGATATGCAGCAGTCCGCCAGCATGGTTCGCGCCTGCTGTGAACCAGTAACCAGCTAGAAAGCTGACACCTATAATCATCACCAGCACTTGGAGCGGCTTTAACCAGGATTTGAGTTTCGCTTTCACCTCACACCCCCGGCCTTGGCCGCGCCACACCCGGTACACGGGCACGGCCCAACGCGGCATCCTCACCACGGCGCGTGAGCTTGGCCACCTTCACCCCGGCCACCTCGGTGAGATGGATCAACTGCTGCTCCTCCAGCCAGGCCAGATGCCCATGCAGGCGATCACTGCTCACGGCATGACCGACAGCGGCCAGCAGTCGCCCCACCACGTGCTCGTTGTGACTGTAATCCGGGTCTTGCTCCAGCACCTGCAGGATCGCCAAACGCTGATCCTCGGCAACGATATCGGCATAGCTCATGATTGGCTCCCCTTGTTGAGCAGGTGTTCATTGATCAGCGACATGGTGCGATTGAGCGCAGCCAGTTCACCCTCGATACGGCGCATGGCTGAATCCACCCCGTTGATCTTTTCGTGGATGTGGCCCATGTCGTCGTGGTCTGGCAAATAGCGCACATCACTCTCCATTTGGGTGAGGCGCGTTTCCAATCCAGCAACACGACCATCCACCCGATCAATCGCCGCCTTGTTCACCCGTGTGCGATTCACCACCCAGGTATAGAGCAGGTTGCCCAGCAGCAGGGCGCTAATGAACACCTCCCACCAGAAGCGGGCGGCGGTGTAATCGATATCGCCCATCACCTTGCCTCCCTGCGCTCGATGTCGGCCAGGCACGGCACACAGATCCCCGCCGCGATGCGATGTGGCTCCAGCGGAAACAGGCACTCCGGGCAACAGGGCATCCCGCCCAATTGATACGGCACAAAGCGCCGTTGCGCACGCTCGCGGTGTTCTTCTATCGCCTGCTGGCGCTGGCGTTCTTCCTGCGCCTGCGCCATCTCAAACTGTTTTTCATTCATCCTTCGCGGCCTCCGTCCATTCGATCCAGGCCGCCACCCGCGCCGCGCACTGGTGATACAGCCCCGCCGTTTCCACGTAGGCGATCAACAGCTCGCCCATCGTCTCCCCCGGCACCGGCAGCGCCGGGCAGGGCTGCATCAGCGTCACAGGCGCAGGCCGTGGGATCGGCGTCTCTGGCAGCGGCGCGTGCGTGGCACAGCCCGCAATCATCCAAACGGCACAGCCGATAATCAGCCACCGTGTCCACATAACGGATCACCTCCCTTGTTCGTGTTTGCGTGCGGGTGATCACCGCCCGCTCAATCTGTACCGCATCGCGCAGAATGGCCGCATCAATCGCCGCCTGCGCCTGCGCCTGCTCAATCGCCCGCGCTACCGAGGCCAGGCGCTCGGCAGCGGCATCGCGCTCAGCGGCGCTATAGCCCCGGCTGTACACATACGAAATGCAGGTATATGCGATACCAAACAGCATCATCGACAACACCGTCCAGTAGCCACCCGTGCGAAACCACATCAACACGTCGGCCTCCCACGCCAGCCCGCACGCAGATAGCGCGGCTCCAACTCATGCAATATGCGTTGGGGATAGTAGCGATTCTCGCGCTTGGCCCAGTCGGCCCGACGGGTGTGGTACTCCACATGACCAAACCACCGATCCGGATCGGCCCCATGCTCAGCCGCCAGGCGACGATCACGGCTTAACCAACCGGGGCCACCGTTGTAGCCGCTCAGCACCATGGCCCAGTGATCACAAGTGGAGATATGTCCATGGACGGACGGTATTCCGGCGCGCCAGGAGGAAGCGCGCCGGTTCGGCGCATCGCCGTGCGGATGAATGCGGGAGTGAATGTGTTTGTTGTACCGGGCCATCGCCCGCATCGCCCAGCCGGGCGAGTACGGCGCGGCGCTGCCCAGGTCAGGATAGATCTCACTGATCCAGGCAGATGTGCCGGGCATAAACTGCGCCAACCCCTGCGCACCCACCCGGCTATCCACCCCGGCGCGCCAGCCGCTCTCCTGGTGGATCTGCGCGGCGTGTAGCGCGACTGGCCCGCCCAGGCCCCACTCCTGTTGTACGATACGGGTAAGCTCGCGTTGATACTGCTGGGCCGTAGAAGGGATAGGCCCGGCCAATGCCGGGAGGGCAAACAGCAGCAGTAGCACCATGGCAGGCAGGCGCACCTTACACCCCCAGCCCCAGCGCCAGGATAGCCGCCGCGATGATGAGCGCCCGGCGCAGTGCAGCCAGATCCACATGCCAGTGCATATCCTGCGAGGCATCGTATTGCTCGCCCATGCGCAGCGCATACATATCACTCAACACATCCCCAGGGCGGGCATAATGGAAAATGCTGCGGTCAATCCAGTAGCCCAGGTACGCACCGAACGCGAGCTTGCTCAGCGACCAGGCCAGCACCCCAAGCTGATGCGGCGCGATAACAAACACCACCACAGTGATTACAATGGCCAGCGCCAGCCAGGGCCAGGCACGAAGTTTGTCGGTAATGGATTTGCGCATCGGATGCCTCCGGTATCAACGGTAGGCATCATGTTCGCGCGTGCGCGGGTGGTGCAGGGATTAAAGGGTTTTAATCGAACAGGCGGGGTTGAACGCGGGCGATATACAGGCGGCGCTGTTCATCAAGGATCTGATAAACACGGGTTTCGGTCAAGCAGAACTGCTGGGCCAGCTCCAGCACGGTATCGCGGGTGGGGCGCTGGTTGTGCGCCTCCCAGATCGCCCGGTTGCGCAGGGCATCGTCCAGCGCCTTGCCCGTGGGCAGGTAGGCCATACGACCGCCCCGGCATCGTGCGATAGCGCGCACGGCGGTCACGGCATAGGCCTCGCTGTGTGCTTCGCCCTGCTCACGCGCCAGCGCATCGGCCACCACATCGATCAGCTCGACGAGCTCCTTCAGCCCGCGCTTGCCCTGGCCGTCATCATCACGGCGCTCGGCCAGATAGGCAAGAGCATCCTCGGGCACCGGGGCATCGGGGTACAGGGATTGCTGCTTGTCGCTCATGGCGTCTTCCCGATCAGGCTGGCCAGCTCACGCAAGCGCTGCCGGTTGGCGGCGCGCTGCGCATCACTAATGGGCGACTCTGGCAACTTCGCCTGTTCAGCCCTGGCGGGCAGGTGCTCCAGCAACACACGAGGCGCGGGCCAGCGGTCGATACGGCGCATCATTTGCCGGAATGCCTGGGCGATGCGCGGGGCATCGGTATCGAACCACTGCCTGCCGTCATAGAGTGTTTCAATCCACGCTTCCTTGGTGAGCGCGATGGTCTCATGCGATGGCTGGCCGGGCAGCGATAGCGCAATCAGCCGTGTCAACCCGTCGGCAATGGCCGCGCGAAACCACTTGGGCGCACTCACCGTCGCACTGCCTCCTGGCGCGCAGGAATACCGACCATCCATGGTCATAACTCGCGATCCTCCTGCAGGGCCTGCATGGCCAGCGCCGTGCGCGAGCTGGGGGCGCGTACTGGTGTGCGATCATCGCCAGGCACCACAGTCATCGCCTGACCACGCGCCGCCACAGACTCCAGCACACTGCGCAAATACCGGTCATTTGAAAGGGGCTTAAATGCCCCTTGTTCCTGCTTTTTACGCATCGCCTCCACCGTCTCACCTAGCGCCGCCGCCAGTACACCATGATCACCATGCAGCGCCAGCGTCTCCTGCACCAGGCGTAGCGCCCGATCATTGGCCAGGTCTCGCTTGGCGCTGCGGAACAGGCCGATGTACACCACCAGCGGCAGCGCGAGAGAGTTGGGCAGCTTGGCCAGCAGGGCCAGCAGTTCGCTGGCGGCTTCGTCCTGGGCCAGTTGCTCCAGGCCGATGCGGGAGTGGCAGACGGGGCAGCGGTTTAGTTGCATGGGGTCGGCCCGAATTGTTTAAGGTTGATAACTACATCCCGCCTCAGCTCGTGGCCTCTAATGTATTGCAGGAGCCAAAACCATCTTGCCTCCGAGTCATTCCGCCAGAGCCAAACCAGGGCCGCCCTCCGGGAAATGGTATTCACTGTTTTCATGCTGCCCCAACCTTTTCTGTCAGGTGCTCAATGATCGCTCCCAGCAACCGCGCATCGCGCAGCCATTTACCCGCTCGAGGACAGCCGTCCAGCAGGGTCTCCACATAACCACGATCAAATCCCAGCAAACCGAGCAGCTCATCCACTCGCGCCAGGCGGGCGCGTTTGGTTTGCTCTGCCTCCAGCGCGGCAATGATCGCCCGCCAGTGTTCGCTACGCTTCACCCACGCCAGGCGCTCCACACCGGGCGCCTTGTTGATATCCGGCGCGCCCTTGCCGCCGGTGATGTTACGGGCAATGCTGTCGGCATAGGCCCAGCTCAGGCCCATATCGGCCAGCATGGCCTCCACCTTTGCCACGTAGCCGGGCAAGCGGTCATAGTTGTGCGGGCGCTTGCCAGCACGGCGCGGCGGAGCAAACTTGGCCCCGCAGCTTTTCAGGTGGGCCAGCACTCGCGCCAGGGTACGTTCGTTCAAGTCCTTGGCACTGCGCACCCCGCCATGCTGCTGGAGCATGGCGCGGTAGGTTTCCTCATCCATGCCCAGCTGCTGCCGGGCGATGTGGATCTTGGCGATGGCGGAACGGTGGATGGTCATAAGCCAGGCTCCTCCTTGAGCGCGCCACCCGGCACTAACCTCGCCGTTAATCTGTCAATACACCACTTTGCATGCCATAACTCCCTTCTTGAAGGGCCATCAAGACACATAGGGCTATCAAGACACATGCCGAACATCAGCCAATCAGCCGACACATCTAGTCCAGTGCATATCCTGGCCAGCACATCAGCTGATGGGCACATCCTGCCTGTCTCATACCGACTCATGGTGACCCTGGTAACACCAACAACGTTAGCCAGATCTTTCTGATTAAGCAGCATGTGTTTCCGGGCATCCCTGATACGCTCACCGAGAGCCTTTGAAAAATCACTCACCTCGTCAATGCTTGATTGTGTCATGCCACGGCCCTCAGCGTCTTTGCTCCATCATCGCCACCTACTGGCGGCAGCGGTTGCGCCATCCAGTGAGAGGGGTGGATCGCAATATCGGGATCACTACCGGTCAGCACCCAACGGCCATCGGGTTTGCGGTAGGCCTGGGCGATGTCCTGCTCAGCATCCCGATGCGTGTAACACACCCATACATCCACCAGCGGCTCAGGCAGACAGTCCTGCACGCTGTGCCACAGTTCGTCTGCGACCCAGCGCAAGGGGGTTACGGTTCTCGGTTGCATGATCATTCCTCCTTCCATCCATCAGCAGGTGACCAGCTGGCCACACGCCTGCCCGCATCATTCAGTACACGCAGTTTGGCGTGAGCAATGCTCGCCAGTTGCGCGGCATGGGTGCGCACCAGAGCATCGTCCACGTCGTCGTATTCGAGCATATTGCCCCAGCTGCCATTGCGATTGATTTGGATCTTCATGCCGCCTCCTCCGCCTCTTTAAGCAGGGCGTTCACCAGCTTGTCCACCTCGGTATCCACCGGCTTGATCAGCACAGCCTCTTCATCGTCGGTAACACTGATCCCCAGGCGCTTCAGGTCGCCTGCAGTCAGGTCGTACACGGCGGGCTTGTGCACGCTCTCGCGGATGCGGATCAGCAGTTCGGCCTGCTCGGCAGGCAACAGCTTGCGGATGCGCTCGATGGTCTTGGCTTCATCTTCGATCACCACCTGGCCACGCTGCTTCATGTAACCCACACGCACGCCGTCGATGGTTTGCGTCTTGGGTTTGGTGAAGAGTTGCGGGGCGGCCTCGATGCTGGCATACAGCCGGGCATGGGCCTCGGCCACCTTGCCGACGGCACTGCGGATCACCGGCAACACCGGATGCTTGAGGCGCACCAGCTCAGCCTGCAGCTCGGTGATCACGCCGGTAAGATAGGCACGGGCCTCGGCATAGGCGCGGGTCTGCTGTTCAATCTCGGCCATATTGATCATATCTGGCTGTTTCACGATTAATTCCCCCTCACAATCCATTCGACCTGTGCACCATGCACATTGGCCACCATCACATGCTCTCTGCCCTGCGGCCCGACGCGCACAGCTGCGCTCGTGCCGCGCAGCTTGCGGCAGCGGCCACAGTTCTGAATAAACACCCGGGGATTGCGTGTACCGATACGCACATCCAGCACAGTGAATCCCTCCTCAGCCAGATGCATCGCAGCACGGTAGGCGCTGGTCAGCGTGTCGAGGACGTGCTTGTTCTGCGGCCCAATCTTGTACGGGTGTTCGATAGGGTGTACGGCGCTCATGATTGTTTCTCCCGGTGAAGTCGACTGTGCGGGCATCCGCCGTGGCAGGCCTTGAACAGGCGCACACGGATGGCATTGGTGGCGGCATATTTGCGCCGCTGGTTTTCCAGGCAGCGGTGGGCGGCCAGCTCGCCCAGCACGGGGCAGTTCACGTTGGCGCTTAAAAAGGCCCCGTTAAATGCCGTTTCCACCGCCTCTAAATCGCCGGGGTATTTATTGCCCAGCACCTGGTTGATCACCGTGGTGCTATAGCCCATCTCCTCGGCCACCTTCTTTTGGCTGCGCAGGGCGCATTGCTCGGCCAGCAGGCGTACCCACTGCGGAGCCGCATCGCCCCAGGTGGTGCCAATACGATCCATCGGACTCATGCGCCACCTCCCAGGCCATGACGGCTCCACACCACCTGATGGGTGTTGGGGTCATACACGGCCTTCACCCGCTGAATCATCGGCGCACGTGGGCCGGTGTAGCGCTGGGCTATAAAGCGGTATCGCGCCTGCCGACCGGGCGTGTCCTCCTGCACCTGGCGCAGGTAGCCCGCCAGGGCGAGGTAGCGCAGGTAATCCTTGGCGGTGTCCTCGCGCACAGGCGGTTCCTCACTGTTAACGATGGCCAGCAGCTCAGCGCGATTGAATTCACCCAGCACACGCAGGGTGCGCCACATACGCTCATTGCCGCTGCCCTGGGTTACCTTCTCGCCGTGTCGGGTTACACGCGGGGCCTCGCTGCCGATATCGCGCACCAGCGTCAGGCGTCGTGCGCTATAGCGACCCCTCTCATCATTGGCGGCCTGCTCACCCTGCGCGGCGATAAACCCGGCACGCTCCAGACCCTGCGCATAGGTGCGCACCGTGTCACGATGCACCATGCGCGTATCGTCGGCCTGACCACTGCGGGCGGTGTCGTTTACCCAATGCTCGATATCGTCCAGGGTGAATGTGCGCAGGGCTCGCATCGCCGCCCAAATGGCATCGCGGTGGGTGGGATAGCCGTGGCGCAGGGTGCGTTCTGCGCTGGCGCGGTGTTGGTGCTTGGCCGCCATTAGCACTTCCTCCGGGTCGCTTCACCGGTGTAGATGTCATCATGGTTACCCCAGTGCTCCACGCCCAGTACCTCGATACCGTTGGACAGGGCGAACTCCTGAGCGTTTTCCAGATTAATGCACACGCGGCGAGTAATGCCCTTGGTGCGCTGCACGATGCGCGCCAGCAGCTCGTCGGTGATGCCTACGCGGGTGCAGTAGAGATCACGCAGCAGCTTGGCGTCGGTCACGTCGGTAGGCTGGGCAGGTACCCAGGCCAGCACCCGGTTATGGAATCTCTCCCAGCGGCGCAGGTTGGCCTCAAGTTGCTCCTCGCCGATCAGCAGGATAGGCGCGCCGCTACCCTCGTAGATATCGCGCACAATCTCCACCGCCGCCTTGTGTACGATGTGGTCGAACTCATCCACGATCAGTGGGCGGTCGGTCACCGCCAGTTCTTCGGCGATCTTGTCCACCATCTCGGCAATGGTGCCCTTCGGCTGCTGGCCCATCTCAATCAGGATGTGCTTGGCCAGGGCGCTGCGGTTCCAGCTGCTGCGACACTCCACGTAATGCGCCCGGTAGCGGTTGGCCACATACGCAGCAGCGGTGGATTTGCCGTAGCCCGAGTAACCGAAGAACGAGACGATCCCCGGCAGGTGGCGTGGGCGGGTAACCGCTTTTTCCATCGCATCCATGCACAGGCCGATATTGGCCAGCGAGGCAATGGAATTGACAGGGGTGCTGATATCGTTCATAGTTTTCTCCGTATCGTTGTTGTTGGACGCCCGCCTGCCAGCGGGCGTTTTTGTTTACAGCTGCTCTGCCAGGCCGAAGTCCTCGGCCAATTTCTGTTGGGAGCGATAGGTCGAGGTCTGCGAAAACGCCTTGAGCCATTTGATATCGCCCTCATCAACGGCCCGACCCTCCTCTAATCGTTGTTCTATCCGTACGGCCTTCAGGTACAGCTGGCGGGGATCCATGCGCGTGGTGGCGTCCTGTACCACCTCGCGTGGTTGATTGAACGAGGCCACAGCCCGCGCCCGTGCCGCATCGCGCTGCTCAGTGGTGGTACTGGTGGCGCGGTGTTCGTCCTGGTGGCTGGCCGCTTCGCCTGCCGCCTCCAGCGCCGGGGTGGTGTAGGTTTCACCACGCTTGGGCAGCTCGGCGATGTTGGCCAGGCTGCGGGCATTGGCAAGGATCTCGTCGGCAATCCCCTTGGTGTTCTGGGTGCGCGCCGCCACCTTGAGTTCGCGGCGCTTCTCCTGCACGGCCTTCTTCTGTTTCTCGCGCCCCACGGTGGCCACCTCGCGGCGACTGATCCCGGTGTAGGCCGGGGCCTCGGCAATGCACACAAACGCCCCGTCCCGATCGAACACGTAGACTTTGCCCAGGTCGTCCGGGTCGTATTTCACCGACACCTGTTCGCCCACCAGTAGGCCAAGCTCCTGGTGGATGTATTCGATGTTGTCGAGCGAAATACCCTTCTTGGTCACGGTGCGCTGGCCGTTGTTGCTGGGTGCCTGCGCCAGCAACACATCCAGGGCGCGCTCGTTCTCGATGCGGCGGATCGGATGGTTCCAGGCATTGGCCACCGCAAAGGGGCTGCGATTGCTCAGCCCCTTGTGGGCGCGGTGGTGGTAGATGTTCTCCACCCACTCATCGCAGATCCGTTGCAGCTCGGTGGAGGTGAGCTTTATCTCCACCACGTCGTTCTTTTTCAGCAGCCGATCCGCAAAACTTTTGCGCGATTCGATGGCGCTGCGCTCGGCCACGTTGTGCCCGATATAGCCATCCAGCAGCTCCACGATGGAGTGTGAAAAAGTCTTGAAGAATCGCTCGATGTGGGGTTTTTCCCAGGCGCTGAACGGGGTACAAAACTCCTGTTCAATCTCCAGCGACTCCATCAGGCGGCGAATGTGGAAGGCTTTATAGTCAGAGCCGTTATCGGTTTTGACGGTCTCGGGCACACCCCAGTGCAGCAGTGTGCGCCGTAGCAGAGTGGCCACCGATACAGCCGTCGGAGTCTTGGTCACCAACAACTTCACCCGGCGGGTGAACACATCGATCACCCCGTTAATCGAGTGGCGACCATCCAGCAGCATCACATCAGCGGGGGTGCCGTCCAGCTCCCAGCGCTGGTTCAGCGCAAACACATCCTCCGAGGCCGAGCCGCTGGCCAGCATGTAGCGGTTCTTCCATTCATCCGGGTTGGCCGTGGCCGACAGCAGTTGTGCGTTGTCCTTTCGGTAGCTGTTTAACCAGCGTTCAAATGAGCGTTTACTGGGCAGTTCAATCCCGGTACCGGCAAAGCGTGCCTGGGCGCTCTCTATCAAATGCGACGCCCCGCAATGGGGGTGGTCCGCCACCATCGCCTGGCAAAAATCCTTCAGCATCGGCTGGGTGTCGATCTTGCTTTGGCCCTTCAGCGCCTTGCCCCGGTTGTCCACCAGCCCCAGCGCACCCTGCTGGCTCTGGCGCTGCTTCCAGCGATACAGCGTGGCCCGCTCCACCGTAGGGATCAGGCTACGCACATCCTCGCTGGCCTCAATCTCGCCGCTGTTATAGAGCTGGCAAAAGCTCTCGATGGCGCGCGAGTTGCCCAACCCCGTGGCCTGGCGGTATTCAGCCAGCAGCGTCAGCACCGCCACCCGCGCATTCAGCCGCGCTGCCGTGCCGCCAGTCAGCCCCGTGGTGGCCGCCAGCCCTGCCTCACGCTGGCGCTGCAACACCTGAGCATCCAGCCGCTCACGCAACACAATCGCCCGCCCGGCCATCCCTCCGGCTGCCGCATCGTCATCGCTGGCGCGCTTGGCCCGTAGTGCCTGCGCACCCAGATGGGCGCGGGTCTCGGAGGGGAGGGAGGTGATCAGGTATTCCCAGCCCTTGCCCTGAGTACGTTTGCGGCGCTCGATATCACCGCGATCCCCCATCAAATTTACGCCGCGAGGGTATTTCGGCATCCCCGGCAACCCGGCCAACTCCGCCGCGCTGAACCATTCCCTGCTCATGCCGCGCCTCCTGTGAATGGGCGGGAACCCAAACCCCTGCTACGATGGTTATTCCCCAACAACCAACCCCAGGGAGGGTTCCCAATGAACGAAGAACTGTTCAACGAAATGACCGAAGAACTTGAGCACCTGCGCACCGTGATGGAAGACCAGGAAATGGCCATCGCCGTTATGGATGAACTGCTCACAGCCTTCCACATCGGATTGGCAGGCACAGATTTCAGCCACCGTGGCGCATCAGCATGGATAGACAAAGCCATCACGGAGTGGACCCTCAAGCGTCGCCCAAAGGACGGTCAGTCGTATCGACTACTGGCCCGCTGGCAGGAGGACCTTGCGGCACGGGTGGATCTGTCTCAGTCGTCACCTGCAGAGCATCACCCGCCGAAGCGCCCGACTCTGCGGCTCGTTGCTTCCGGCGGCGCTCTCGCTCAAGACGCTGCTCATCAGCCCAGTCGCCATAGGCCCCCGTCCGTGCCCGACGCGCTACTACCTGCCGGTACACCTGCTCCATCGTCGGAGCAGACTCCCGATCCCGCGCCTCCCGCTCCTCAATCAAGCGATACACCACAGGACGAAAAACCCACATCAAAAGACCCATAATCTGTTTCATTCCAACTCTCCCATCACTTTCTTCAGCTCCCGGATCTTCCGGGAGGCCCTTACCTTCTTAATACGGACGCAGGTTTAGTCGTCCGCCCTCAACACACCAGGCGACACTTCTTGCCCGATGGTGCGCGATAAATCGCGCAGAATGCGGTAGCTCAGCCGCCCACGCGGTAGCTCGTCCCGTCCCGCCCAGCGAGCCACTACCTGGGTGACCGTGCGCGGCTTGTAGCCATGGGCCAGAGCAAACTGGCGGTAGTTGCTATCGCGCTCGATCAGGCGGGCCTGGATCTGTCGCTGGTTCATGGTTCACTTGTCCCCTTTGCGCTAGACTGTACTCACAATAAGTTAACCTTACTCTCTAAAAGTGAGCCGGTCAAGCATGAAATTAACTAAAAGTGAAAATGATTTTAAGGAGGTCATGCAGCGGGCGAAGCTCGTTACGAACGCCACGACCTGGACGGAATTAGCTGAAATACTGGAGATGAGCACGGGAGATCTCGCAAATAGAAAGAAGCGAGGGACGTTACCACTAGACAGACTGATCGATATGGCTAACTCACGAAACGTAAGTATTGATTGGCTATTGTCAGGCGAAGGCTCTATGTATCGCGGTGGAGACGGGTCTATGCGGAGAGAGGAACCCGCTGAAAGCCTGTCTCCAAAGGAGGAGGCGGTACTAGCCTTATTCCGGGCGCTGGACGATGACGCCCAGCGGGAAATACAACAAGTTGCTGCGGAAAAGAAACGGCTCAGGGACGTGGAGCAACGCTTAGAGGAGCTATCCTCCGAACTTGCCCTGAGTAAAAACAGGGCTTAACCTGTACCCATTGGGAACATGCAACGGGAAGGTTTACGGCATTAACGAGTTCCGGCTTGCTGGCGAACTCAAACACCTATAATTATTCGCAACATATTGATGCATAAATGGTTTGTTTAACTCGGAACACGCGAAAAAAGACGGAACTGCAGTTCCGACTTCTACACCAAGAAGTCGGAACGCCTTGGTTTGCACTAACCATCAAATCGCCGTTCAAGTTATCGCACTTAAAGATAGTTTTGCTTCCCTGTATATGTCAAATAAAATCAATTAGTTACCTGAGGTTGAATGCAGCAAGATAAGATGAATGAAAGGATTCAACGTCGCTTAACGAACTTGAACAAGGATCGGACACCACCGGCGTCCGATTCAAAGACAGCGAAACATGCCGCAGGGTGCGTGTAATAATGATGAAAACAAACACTTGTAATGAATCGGACGCAACTAAAGAGAATCGGACAGAGTGTCCGTTTCCTAACATAAGAATCGGACGCCACAACAGGGGAAAAGAAGAGGGGATAGGACATAAATGACGATCCGATTCAGTAATCAATACATCCCGCCGCACCATATCGCAACACACTGATATACCTGAAAAATAACCAAATCGGATCAAGGCGTCGTAAATCGGATCACGGATCCGATTCTCTCCTCAAGAATTGGATCACCAAATATCACGGGAAAAGGAGAAGCACCACGTCAAAGCAAACTAGCGCAGGGAATAGCGTTTGTCGCGTTTATAGTGTCGCGCCCGCTCCAGGGCCGGGGTTTCGTCTCAACTATCGTGACACCGGGCTGGCTCGCCTTTGTCTGCTTCAGCGGTTAGCCCAATCCCGTTATCACTAAACACCCGCTCCCGTAACAACCCCAGGATCTCCGTCTCCCGCTGGCGAATCTCTGCCAGCTCCTCAAACAAGGAAACAACATCCGCAAGGTTGGCGGCAGCCATCGCATCCCTGTCGATACCAAGACGGGCATCCTCCTCCTCAAGCCGCATAGAATAACGGTTCACAGCTGATTTACTGATATCGTACCCCTTGCTATTCAGCCATGCAGCGACATCCATCTGGCTCATTTGTCGCGCCCTTAAAAGCCGTTTAAGCTCTACCTTTACACCCAGCGGCAACCGGTCTACTGTGCTAATTCGCGGCATAACATGCAATCCCGTTTATTCCCGAAATTGTAAGTATACGGGGATTTTCGATAATGGGAAGTCTCCCATCAAAGCCCACCAAATCCCGGCACCTAGATCTCATATATCTTGTCGCCTCACACTGGCACAGCTGAGCTGGCAATTG